>DATAIE010000639.1:0-2178 GCA_036262875.1 Verrucomicrobiales bacterium | reverse complement strand
GGGCATTCGGTGAGACGCCGGTCTGATGGAAAATCTCCGTCTCCGCGGACTCCAGCGAGGAAGCTCTCGTGGCGGGACGCGACACTGCCCGCACCTCCACCGGCTGCAATTGCCACAGAGGCCCGGTAAAAGTTAGGGTTCCAGTGCTTCCGTGGTTGGTAACCGACCGGGCAACGCCCTGGATCAGCGGCGGCAGGAATGAGGCGACCCCGGTAAAACTTCCGTCCGCCGGAATGGGAAACTGCCGGATCAGCAGCGGATTGCCCGGAGAGAGCGTTTGGTTCGGATTGATGGCCACACTGGGGGGCAGCGCACCTCCGCCGCTGCCGCTGCCGTAGGAGGCGTCCACCGTGGACGGCCCGTTGGCCACACTTGCCAGCAAAAGGCCGCTCTGGAGCACCACGGGGTCACGGGCAAAACCGCTGCCCGCAAAGACCCTCAACCTCATGTTCACGGGATTGGCACCCGGCTCGCTGCCTTGAAGGAGGAGGATGCGTCCCGAAGACGTGCCATTGAGCACCGCATCCACTCCCAGATAATTTCCCGGCAGGGTACTGTGCTCTGTCAGTTGCATCAGCGCCGCCGCCCTCGTCTTGATCATGGGACTGAATGGTGGAGGCACAAAGTCCGTCAGGTTTCCATCCGTCCGCGCTTTCGTAAAGGATGGCGAAATCTCGTGCCGCCCGATATGATTGAGCGTCAGCAGATCGGTGCCATCCGGATTCACCGTCCACGGCATGAAGAGATCGAAGCGCAGCGCCAGCTCGCTGCCGGCGGGCACCAGCGCCTCCGGATAGGTTTCGGTAAAAGCGCCCGGCGATCCTGGAACGCCGCTGGTTTCCGATGCGTAGTCAAACCCGCCCGCCGTATTGGTGCCCTGCACTTTTTCATCGCGCTGCAGATGGTCCCAGCGGGTGAAGAGCACGCGCCCGTAGCGGTCCACGATGGGATCGAACGATCCGCTGGGTGAATGCTCCAGTTGCACAAGATCCGCCGTCTGCGGGTCCAGTGACCAAAGACCGGTATTGCTCCTCCCGGCACCCTTTTCATCAATCGCCGGATATGTCGTCAGGCTGCCGTCCCGGGTGCGGTCACTCACGAAAATAAGACGGTCATCCGGCGCATAGCAGGGCTGGACATTGTTGAAGTCCGCCGGCTGCTGCGTGACCCGCGTGATGTTCACACTGACTCCCTGCTCAAGGCCGGACACCTGATACAACTGCCAGCGATCCGCCGCCGGGTCCCCGCTGCTCACCACCATGCTGAAGACGGCCTTCTGTCCGCTCCAGTGGACCTGAGGATCGCGCACTGCAATGGAGCCGGCTGCCTGGTCGTTGTCCGCCGTGCCATAACCGGCTTCCCGTGTCAGATTCCGCAATGTCCCGTCGGGATAGCGGATCATCAAATCCCCTCCCCTCGGCGCGGCCTCCACCGTGGGCAGGTGATTTCCTCCCACACTGGTCACCGTCCCTGTCACGCCCGGCGGCGGCACCTGAGTCACAAAAAGAATCGGCAAACTCTGGCCATGCGCCGGAAGTGCAGCCGTTGAAAAACCCCAGCAGACAAAAAGGAAGAGTCTCGTTTTCATGACAGGAAACTGGTAAACAGCACCCCGAGATTACCAACTCCTCCCGCGATGGGAAGCACTTTTCAGCGTATTCCAATAAAAGGCCCCTCCCTGGCCGAGGCTTTGAATGAACGTAACGGCAGCTTTCATTGCCCCGGCAGGAGCGTCGGCCCACCGAAGAGGCTACCATTTACGGCGTACTCCCCTTCCCGTTCACAGCGCCAAAGGCCTGCCAGCCTGCCTTCGTCACCTCCAGCACGGTGGCATAGTCCTTGAGCGGCTCCTTCGCGATTTTCTGTTTCTTCGCATCCTTCGCCCAGGCGGTAAGATTTGCGGAGAGGGATCCTTCGGCATTGAGATAAATGAGGTAACCGGCAGTCAACAGTGACACCCCTTTTTCAAAAGCCTCGGCTTCTTTGCCGGCCTGGCTGGAAATAGCATAGTAGGCCTTCGCCGTTTCGGTGGTCGCCGTTTGCTGCGCCGTCAACGCAGCCTTCCATGCCGCGGCCAGTTCCTCCCGCGCCGGAACATCCATAAAAGCCCGCAGAAACATCGGCAGGTGGCCGGCCCAGGCTTTCTTCTCAAAAGATGCGCCAGGCTTTATGGCAGAG
>DATAIE010000638.1:0-6977 GCA_036262875.1 Verrucomicrobiales bacterium | reverse complement strand
TCACTTTCTGCCATTCATCCGAATCCCGAAGAGGTGCTGGTCATTGGACTGAGCGGAGGCTCGTGGGCCCAGATCACGGTGGCAAATCCCTACGTGAAGCACATCACCTGCGTGGAAATCAATCACAGCTACAGGGAAGTCATCGCAAGCCATCCCGCGGTTGCCAGCCTCCTGAAGAATCCCAAAATCGAGATCATCATCGACGACGGCCGCCGCTGGCTGGAGCGTAATCCGGACAGGAAGTTCGACGCCATTTTGATGAACACCACGCAGCACTACCGGGAGTATGCGAGCAACCTGCTGAGCCGTGAGTATCTCCAACTGGCCGCCCGCCATATGAAGCCTGGCGGGATTTTCCAATACAACGCCACCGGTTCCCTCCGTGTGCACAAGACTGCTCTGGAGGTCTTCGACCATGTCCATCTGCTGCTCAACAATCTCGTCATCTGGAACGGCGAACCGCAGTGGGACACGGCGCGGTGGAAAAACGTGCTGGAGCACTATCAAATCGACGGGAAGCCGGTTTTCGATCTGACCGATCCGGGAGCAAAACTGACGCTCGACCGAATGCTCGCCCTCCCCGATACAAGCGGCAAAGAGCCGGACGATTTGAAAACCAATCCGCTTTACCAGGACCCGGATCCGGAAGAGGCCGAGAAAAGGCGGGTAAACTACCGCATTCAAAACCGCGCTCAAATCGAGGCCGGCATCAGGAATGCGGAGAACAGCGGGCACAAGGTTGACGTGATTACCGATGACAACCTGGGGCATGAGTACAGCCGTTAAGGGCGTCTTCGTGCTTTCTCCAGTCAGCCCGGCCCGCACCAGAGAACTTGCCCACTCGTGTTGCAGTGATAAGATACTGTGACATGAGTACTCTGCTGGAGATCGAAGAAGCCATCAAATCCCTGCCAGCCGACCAAATCGAAGAGCTGGCCTGCTGGCTTGACGACATCCAAACCGTGAAGGGCATCGCGCCTTCTCAATCCGGAGACTATCTCGCAGCACAGATCGAAACTGCACGCCGCCGAATGCAGGCACTGGATTCAGGGAAAACGGATGAGATCCCAGGTGAGACAGCGCATGCAATAGTCCGTGACTTCATCAAGCCGCCGCGATGACACATGGGTTTGAGCGGGAAGCTCTCGAGGAATACAAGGAAGCCGCCGCATGGTATGAATCCCAGCGGCAAGGGCTTGGCGGAGAATTCGTGAGTGCGGTCGAGGCAGCAATTCAGGATGTGACGATGGATCCGGGCCGGTTTCAGCCGGTTGGCGATAATTTACGGATACTGCGGATGAAACGCTTTCCCTACTATCTCATCTTCCGGTGGCTCGAAGACCGTCAGCACATAACGATTTTCGTCGTTATGCACCGTCGGCGCAGGCCGGGATACTGGAGACACCGTCTGGCGGGCGAAGGCTGACCTGCGGCAGTCTTACACCCCCGCCATTTCCCTCACATCAAACACCTCCCGTGCATCCGCCACAGCACCGGTAACTGCCGCGGCGGCGACCATGAGAGGGCTCATGAGAATGGTGCGGCCGGTGGGGCTGCCCTGGCGGCCTTTGAAGTTCCGGTTGCTGCTGCTGGCGCAGAGCTGGTCGCCGATGAGTTTGTCGGGGTTCATGGCCAGGCACATGGAGCAGCCTGCGCCGCGCCATTCGAATCCTGCATCGCTGAAAACTTTGTCCAGTCCCTCCTGGCGGCAGAGGTGATCCACGATCTGGCTGCCGGGCACGGCGATGGCCTTCACGTTTGAAGCGACTTTGCGGCCTTTCAAGTACTTGGCCACTTCGCGGAAGTCGCTCAAGCGGCCATTCGTACAGGAGCCGACGAAGGCGACATCGATCTTCGTGCCTTTGATCGGCGCGCCGGCGGGGAGCTTCATGTATTCGAGTGCCTCCTTGATGCTGGCACGCTCCACATCGTTCGCGGCACCAGCGGGATCGGGCACCGTGCTGTCGATGCTGAATCCCTGATCCGGGCTGATACCCCAGGTCACGGTGGGCGCGATGTCCTCCGCGCGGATGTTCACCACATCGTCGAAGACCGCGTCGTCGTCCGAGGCAAAGGACTTCCAGTTTTCCACCGCCTGGTCCCACGCCGCGCCCGTGGGGCAGTAGGGACGGCCTTTGAGGTAGTCGAAGGTCTTCTGGTCGGGATTCACGTAACCGCAGCGGGCGCCGCCTTCGATCGACATATTGCAAACCGTCATGCGCTCCTCCATGGAAAACCGGTCGAAGACTTCGCCGCCGTATTCGTAGGCGTAGCCGATCCCGCCCTTCGCGCCGAGCTGCGCGATGATGTGCAGGATCACGTCCTTGGCATAGACGCCGGGCCGCAGAGTGCCATCCACATTGATGCGGCGCACCTTCGGTTTACTCATCGCCATCGTTTGGGTGGCGAGCACGTCGCGCACCTGGGTGGTGCCGATGCCGAAGGCGATGGCTCCGAAAGCCCCGTGCGTGGCCGTATGGCTGTCCCCGCAGGCGATGGTGGTCCCCGGCTGGGTGATCCCCTGCTCCGGCCCCACCACGTGCACGATGCCCTGCTTGCCGCTGCTCAAGTCAAAATAGGTGATCCCAAAATCCACCGCATTGCGGCGCAGTTCGCTGATCATCCCGGCGGCCAGTTCATCCGCAAAAGGCTCCACCTGACTGTCTGTGGGCACGATGTGGTCCACCGTCGCGAACGTCCGGTTCGGATACTTCACCTTCAGGCCGAGGTCCCGGAGCATCCCGAACGCCTGCGGGCTGGTCACTTCATGAATGAGGTGCGTGCCGATGAGGAGTTGCGTCTGGCCATTCGAGAGCTTGCGCACGGTGTGCGCGGCCCATACTTTTTCAAACAGTGTCTTGCCCATGGATTTTCGGGAGGAGTGGAGGGTCATCGTATCACCCCTGCCCTTTGCCGCAAGTGCCGGTATAGAGATTTCAACCGAAGCCGAATTCCTCCCGCAAACGGCTACTTCCAGATGTTCTCCATCGGATACACCGTCAGTTCTTCGATCACGGCGTTGCCTTTGATTTCGAGGGCCGGGCCATTGTGGGTGTGGAGGGAGCCCATGGAATACGCGGCCTCCCCGCCGTTCCAGTAGCTTTCGACAATGCCGTGATCGATGAGGAAACGGGCGTCCACGGAGGCACCGGGATGGATCGGGGTTTCCTTGTCCTTTTCGCCACGCTTCACCGCCTTGCCGGCGGCATCGTAGCTCAGTGTGATGCCCCGGGTGGTCACGCTGACGCCCCCGGTGGCCTCGGGGCGAAAGCGCAGCACGACATCCAGCGGCGTCTCTTTGGCGAGCCCGGCCAGCTTTGCGGCGGCATCGGCGAGGGAGACATTTTGGAGGCTTACCAGCGGTCTCCCCCGCAGGGCGTTTACTTCCTCTACAGGCTCAAAGCAGAGCGTGTCCTCGCCGTTGATGGCTTTCACCTGCAGGAGCAGCGGGATTGAAGCGCATTGATTGAAGGGCTCGCCGGGGAAACTGGTGCCGCTGGCCCATCCCATCATGATCTGGCGGCCTTTGGGTGCGTTCATGAAAACGAGCGCGGCGTAATAATTCGGGCCGTGGTGGGCGTGGCGCGGCTTCGTGACCGGTGTGAAGGTCTTTCCGTCGAAGCGTCCGAGTTGATAGCAGGAGGTAGAACTGAAGGGCTCTGCGGCACCCTTCGGACTGCGATAGCAGCCGTAGAGCAGCATGAGGCTCTCGCCGGTGAGGGCCGACTTCACCGGAATAAACTCCGGACACTCAAACCAGTTGGGCAGCACACTCGTTTCCTCCCATTTGATGAGGTCCTTCGAGCGCAGAAAATGATAAGCATCCGGACCACCGACATAGAGCACCATTACATAATGCTGCGAGGCCTCGTGCCAGATGACCTTGGGGTCCCGGTCGCCCTCCCCCTTGTTAGGCACGACGGGGTTTCCGGCAAAGCGCTTCCATGTGCGGCCTCCATCCGGTGAGGTGGCGACGTGCTGCGAGAACGGCGTGGTGGCAGCAAAGAAGATCGCCGGCGCGGGGAGTTTGACGCCATCGTTCAGCCCCGGCACGGGAGCCTGCTGCATCACGGTGGTGCCGGAGTAGCACTGCCCCTGCCAATTGGGAAAGATGGCTACGGGCCACTCCTCCCAGTGCACAAGATCTTTGCTCACGCTGTGGCCCCAGTGCATGTCGAATCCCGCGCCTTTGTTCGTCGCCGCTGGATTGAACTGGTAGAAAATGTGATAGAGCCCGTTTTGATAATAACTGCCGTTGATGTCATTCATCCAGCCAAGACGCGGGCTGAAATGGAACTGCGGACGGTTCGGGCCTTCGTATGCTTTCGGGTCGATAATCTCCTTGTCGCCAAACGCGAGATTTTCCAGAGCCGCGGCATCACTCGACTTATAACGCAGCGTAACCTCCCGGCCCTTGAATTCGCGCAGGTCCGCGGAATACCAGAAATCCGGCTTTTGTCCCGCCGCCGGTAACTCGACGTGCATATAGCGCACCTGTTTTCCATCCGCCTCGATCGCCAGGCGCTGGAGCCTGGCGGTGCGCATGAGCGGCAGTTGCAGAAAATCCCCGCTGATCTTCACGGTGCGTGTCAACGTTTGCGGCGGCGTCACCTTTGCCGCGAGCGCAATGCTGCCGCGGTCATCCGTCAGGACGATTTGATCGACGTTGACGTGCCCCCAGCCTCCCTTGTGTTCATCCACAATTTCGAGAGCCGCGTTTTTGCCCGCAAACTCCGACACATCCCACGCAGAAGGCACCAGGCGCTCACTGCCGCCGGGCTCTGCATTGGGACCCGTGGCGGTCCGCACCACCTTTCCGTCCACCAGGAGGTTCAAACACGTTTCCCCGGCCCAGGCGCCCCCTCCGATGAGGAATGTGATGAACTTTCGTTCGATCATGACGGGCGGTGAAGTGAGCTTTCCGGTCGCATCATCCCCGCCGGTGAAGCTGTTCACGAGGCCCTTGCCGCTGTAACCCTCCACATGCATTTGCCCCGGGAGCGCGCCTTTCGCGGGCGCTTTGCCAAAGGCCGTGCCGGTGGCTTTCCAGCCGCCGTAATCCGGACCTTCAAAGTCCGCGATGACAATGGGATCCGCCGCGTGCAGAGCGGAGGAGGAGGCGAGGACGGCGATGAGAAGGGGGAGTGTGTTCATGCGCTGGGAGAGTTCAAAGACCAGGCCCCTGCGGCCTGCACCGCATCGTTTTCATAGAGCCCGCCGTAAAGCAACCCTGCCATCCATCCACCGCCCGGAAACCTGTCATGACCACCGCCTTTACCACTCACCTCTTTGCTCCGGATAAAACGGGAACAGGCCTGCGCCTCGCAGCGCAGACCTGAACCGGATCGTTTCAAGTTCCTACTGTGGCGTTGCCGAAGAGGCGGGGGGTCCACCGGAAGACCGCTTCGGCTTGGGCTTTTCGGGCACTTCCAACTCGGCTTTGAGGGCGTCGCGGATAGCTTCCGGAACTGGAGCGGCAGCGGCTTTGTCGCCCTCGTAGCGGGTTTCCTGGATCTTCAAAACATCGGTGAAGTCGTATTTCCGCAGGAGGCCTTTTTGCGAGATCCACAGCACCGTGGTATCGCGCACCCACGCGGCGGCCCAGGAGTTGTAACCGTCGGGCAGTTCGACTTTATATGGCGGTACGACCTTTGGCCGGACCCCGTCGAATTCCGTCGGAGGGGAGTAAGTCAACTGCGCTTCGTGGACGATGCGTTCGCCATCCGGACGGGTAACGACTCCAAACGTGACGAATCCGCCGATCAGGTGCTGGCCCGCACCGCTCGCGGTGCGTGGTTTCTTCGCCGCATCCGGATCGGCGGGAAGGACCCGGAATTTCGTGGGACCGGAGGCCAGTTCACCCACGGATGGCCGGGTGTCCGTGCGCTTCGCCAGCCGCTTTGCCAGGGAATCGATCGCGGTAGGGGTGCGATCGTTCACGAAGGAGTCGATTTCTTCGGCTGAAAGCGGAGTGCCAAAAAGCTCCATGCCGGCGCGGTAAACAAGGTGCTTCCTCTCTTCAGGATCAGCGGGAACCGGAAGGTCCTGCGTAAGGTGGTATTTGATAAACGCAGTCCACCACACCAACGGATCGCTGGAGTTGACCTCCCCGGAGTCTTCGTTGGTGGCGCCAATGATCATGGGAGCGGTGGTCATGGTCACCTCGTCGCCCGCCTTCGCCTCGACCCACGAGCCCACACGAATGCGTGTATACCGCCAGTCGTCGTGTTTCCCGACGGGGCCGACGCCGATGCCAGGGGTGTTCACTTCCACGAACTCATCCGGGGCCAAACGGAAGGTCACGGGCCTTCCGAGCGTTGTCCAGAATACAGAGTCCACCTTGATCTCCTCTCCTTTTGCATCCTTCGCCTGATGCCCCTGCTGAAGGAACGATTCCGTGCGGAAAACGATGTTTTCCTTCCCGGAATTGTGGAAAAGGAGACGCACCTTCAACGGAGTGCCCAACCGGTATTCCGCCGCGCGCGGCTCCAGCAGTCGGGCCATGCGCAAGCCGGTGGGCTGCGGCTCACCCCAGGGCGCGTCAGCCAGTTCCGGGGGCAGCGGCTCACCTCTTGTGTAGGAATTCTGGGTGGTTTTCCATAGAGTTACCTCCAATGGAATGGAAGTCACCGCAGAAATGTCATCCATGAGGGCCACCACCTCGAACGGCTTCCAGTCACGCGTCGCATCGAGACGCGGAACGACGGGGGCCATCTTCTTTGCGTAGGGATCGCCGGAAGCGTCGCCGGTGTTGTTGCGGATGAACTCGTTCACCTTCTCGCTGAGACGCGCGATGAGACCGCCAGGGAAGTAGCCGTTTTGCCGCGTGTGGTGCCGCCACAGATTGAAGAGTTCCTGAGCCTTTTTGTCCTTCGGCAGGGGTTGGCCCTGGGCCTCATAGGCACTCGCGTCTCCCGTGCGCAGGGTGCCCGTCCACGCTCCTGCGGGGGCCTTTTCGATCTTAAGTTCCATCATCA
>DATAIE010000637.1:0-8490 GCA_036262875.1 Verrucomicrobiales bacterium | reverse complement strand
GCCCGGGCTCTCCTTCGGCAGAATCTGGACCCCGTCGAGTTCGCTCTGTATGTGCAGCAGTTCGAACGGGTGATGCCGAACACGGCGGCCAAACGCCCCTCGCGCGCGTCCATCAGCTTTGACGAAATCCGCGCGCGCATCGCGGCCCTCCGCACGGAGGGCCGCCCGAGGGAGACCGGTCCGCCCGCGCAGGCGTCCGGTTAGGATGGGGCTCTTCACTCGTGGAGCCGGAAGTATTGCAGCGGAGAAGTCCCGGTAAAGTGATAGGGGCTGGTCGCCGCGGGAAGGTTGAGCCAGTTCTTCAAGTCGCCCGACTGTTGAAGCGTTCCCGGACCGGTCCACTCGATTTTGATGTCGCCCGTTGTCCCGCTGATGCTGGTAACCGTGCCCACACCGCCACCGCCTCCGGAGGACAGTTCCGCCAAGTACATCACGTTGAGACCGTATCCGTAGGGCCCCGCTGCGGGAGTCCCGAAGGGGGCGGTTCCCACATACTGCCTGGCCTCGATGGCAAAGGTTCCGTCCGCCCCGGGATCGATATCATCCCACCCCACCAGTGAGCCGGCGAGATTGTTTCCCGAGTTCAACACCACCTCACCGGGAAGAATCCCGGCACCGGTATTGGTCTCCGCGGTAAACATGCCGTCGGGATTCCCGTCCACATGTGCGATAGTGTGGGCGGCGACGGAATTGTCGGCCTCCACGATTTTGAAAATACTCCACCGGTCTATGTAAGTGGAAACTCCCCGGCAGGTCGTCCCGCGGAATTTGTAACGCTTCGTGGGATCGAGATTGGAAAAGCGAAGCCGGATGACGGTCAACGTGCTGTTTCTGACTCCCGGAATCCCGTCAGCACCCACTCCTCCGATCGTACACTTCCCGGTGAAAAAAGTGTCCGCAGGGCTGCCGATGTCGGGAGCCCCGTTGGCACCGAAGTCATCCGAGGCGCCTTCCTCTTCGACAGACATCGTGGCGGCAAGGTCACCTCCCGTCTCGAAGTTTTTGAGCGTTCCGGTGACTCCGTTGCCCCTCATTTCGATCACCGTCGTATTGGCGGCGGTTGAGACGCCTCCGCGGTGATCGTTGTAAGCTTCCCAGTTCACCTGGGCGTTCGTTTTTGCTGCCAGCAGAAGGGCGGCCACCGCCGCCAACTGTGAAAGTGAGGGAGGTTTTTTCATAAGAATCTGATTAACTCAGATTCCCGCGTTAACGTAAAGCTAATATTTTTGCGCCTCTTAACCTTTTCCGTGCCGGGGGTGCGGCTAAGTGAGCAGCCTGGCCAGCCATTCCGGATGGAGATTCCATTTGAAGAAGCCGGCCAGCCCCAGAACGAAACCAAACCCGGCAAAGACGCTGCCGACGATAAACAGGGCGTTTCGTTTCGCGAGAGCGGCGACACCGGCGAGGGCGATCCCGACGGACAGGCAGGCTTCGGCCATGTCGAACTGATCATCGTGGGTGTTCATTTCGTCATATTCCTCCTGAAATCCTTCCGCTTTTTTCATGATATCCGCCTTCTCCCCTTCGTAGCGCACGATTTGCTCCTCATACTTTTTCACCTTTTCGGAGAGGAGGTTTTTTGCTTCCGGCGTCAGGCCGGGCTGAGTCTCCATTTGCAGCATCACCATCTCTTTGGCGTTGTTGGCGATGACTTGTTTCGTGCTCTTTGCCTGGAAATAGCTCCACTGATCGAGCTTTTCGGTTTGGGATGTTTGCATGGCCTGCACCACGTTCCCGTCCTTGACGTTGCAGAGGGCCATAAAGGTGGCGGAGAGCGACACCATTAGCGCCACGCGGTTGTTGAGTCGGGATTCGGAGGCGCTTTCGCTGGCTCCCTGGATGGTTTCGGCGAGGTCGCTCATGGCTGGATTGGGCTGTTCAAGGTTTGGAAGCGTCCGCGGCGGGATCTTCCGTCTGTGGAACAGGCGGATGATAAATCCGGAGAGCGGAGAGGCCGCTGTTTTTCAGGGATTCGCCGCTGAGTTCCAGGGTGTGTTTTCCGTTGCTCAACCCATGGAGAAACGTGCCCCGCCCCAGGATCGTCCCGCGGGCCAGCGGGAGGGCGTTCCATTGAGGCGCGCTCTTCCAGGTGATCCGCGCGCCGTCCTCCAGCTTGCGGTTAAATACTTTGCGGCAGGATTGCAGATTCCAGTCCTCCGGCTCGATCACGATGCGACCGGATTTGCTGACAAATTTTTTCCCGGCGCTGCCCACTCCATCCGGCCCTGTCTTCGATCCAGTCAGGGAAAAGAGGAAGGATTTGTAGTCATCCGATGCGTTGGCGAGAGTCACGGTCCATTCCTCCTCCTGAAGCTGGGCCGGGCCGCGCTGCACGCGGAGGAGGCAGGGCCACGCTGTGCCGTTATAGCCGCTGCTGCGTGTGAACGTATAAAGCTGCCGGACGTCCCCGGGTGCCTTGCCGTCGATCTTCATGCTGGCAAGGCCGGCGGCGGTATTGCCCGTCGCACCGCGAAAAACGCCGTCCACGCGGTTTCCTTCGAACGGGAACGTCAGCTTACCGTCCTTCCAGGATGCTTCCGTGAGTGGAATCTCCTGCACCATTTTGCGCCACGGAGCGTCAGGAGGACTGTCCTTTGCCACGAGGGCGGTCTTCACGATTTCCGCCATTACAAAACAACCGTGATCGTTGAGATGCACATCGTCCTTCAGCAGTGCGCGAGGCTCGAGGCGGTTTTCCTTAAGGTATTGTTTCCACAGGTCGCGCTGCGGCAGGAGTTCGCAGTCGTATTTTTTCGCCGTCGCCGGGAGGAAGGAATAGTTCATCCAGGCGTTCCACTGGGCGGGAGCGAGCTTCGCAGGGTCCGTTTCCTCCACCAGGGGATCCTTCGCCCCCAGGTGATCCGTTTGGATCAGCACCTCGGCAGTGGTGCGTTCGCGAATGCGGCGGATAATGTCGCCGTACCGGTTATGATCGCCGTAGACGTGAAAGATGACGAGGTCCGGATAGAAGGGATAGAGGTCCGCTTCCGCTGTTTTCACCAGACGGTCTGAACTGTGTCCGCCGATCGCCCGGTTTTCCACTTCCAGCACCGCGAGTGGAAAACGCTTCTCCAGATCCCGGTAGACCAGCTTCCACCACGACTGTTCGGTGATCGACTGGCCGTAGAAGAGGATGCGGACGGTGTTCTTTTTTTCGACTGCCGATGTGGACAGCAGCGACATGGTGCGCTGCAATGCCGCGCCGCGCGTCGCAGTGTCGCCGGGAGACTTCAGCGGGGGATAAGTTTCCTGCCCCTGCGCGGAACAGACGGCGGCGAGAGAGAGAAAACGGAGAAGGCGGAACGACATGGCGGCGGAAAATACGCGCCCGTGCGGCAGGCTCTTCCGCGGGGCAACAGCGCACCTCCAAAAACCGGCTTTGTCCCGGCTCCGGTATTCAGCTCTTGCGGACCTGAACGGCGACCGCTCATTCCACTGCGTCATTCTCCTGTACTGGCATGAAAAAAGACCTCGCTCTCGCGGACCACGTCCTGGACCTCCTCATGCCCCTCGGCGGCATCACGCGGCGTTACATGTTTGGAGGTTGGGGGTTCTACAAAGACGCTTTCTTCTTCGCGCTGATTGCCGATGGCCGTTTTTACCTGAAAACGGGCCCGTGCAATCTCCGGGACTTCGTCGACGCAGGGCTGGCCCCCTGGGTTTACAAAACGGAGAAGGGGAACCTGTCCATGAACTACCACGAGGCACCGGAGGCGGTGCTGGAGAATCCCTCCCTCATGGCCGTGTGGGCCCGAAAAGGTCTCGAAGCTGCAAAGGAAGCCGCCTCCAAAAAGAAGACGCGCAGGAAACCAAAATGACGTCCGCCGGTCAGCGCGAAATCCGGCGCGCGAGGCGCTGGTTGTACTGAATCGAGGAGCGCAGGCTCTTGATCTTGGCCACGATGGGCCGGTAGGCATTCAGAGCCTTGTGAACACCGGGATCCCGTCCGTCGATGGCGTTGCTCAGGTATTGGCCGATGAGGAAGCTCAAGTCCCCTTTTTGGGTGTCGATGGAACCGATCTTGGCCGAGAGCTCTGCGATTTGCTTCGAACGGCGACCAATCTCTGCCACAAGGTCCGTGGTTTCCACCTTCAACTGTTCGCGCCGGGCGGCGACTTCGTCGTCGATCCGCTGCACGCCGGTTTCGAGTTTTTCCACTTCGCTTTCGCGTCCGGTGATTTCCGCAAGGTCGTGGGCGTGCTCCTCCTTCAGCTTGACGAGCGTCTGGCGGGTGCGCTCGATTTCGGCGGAGTAGTCCCCGTCCTGACGTTTCAGCACCTCCAGCTTTGCCTTGAGACTTCCAAACTTCCGGCGCGTGTCGGAGTCGCGTTCCTTGATTTCCTCCACATCGTTCATGATGACCACGGCCTTCTCCATGAGTTCCCGTTTCCGGCTCAGGATGGACTGCACCTGGTTGTCGTAGCGGTCTTCGATTTCGTAGAGCTTCTCCTGCGCAGCCTCGTTGTCGTTCGTGAGCTGTTCCGAGTGGTCGCGCATTTCCTGCTGCCGTTTGTCGAGATCCAGGATTTGCCAGTATTCCCCCGAAAGATCATCGATTGCATTGCACATCGGCCAAGCCAGCTTGCCGAGCAAATCCTGCGCTTCCGCCAGCAATTGCGTTTCCCGGGTGACCGCACTCCAGCGGTTTCGTTCCTTCTTGATGCCAAACTGCCAAGCAAGGCGGCGCATGAAAAATCCGATAGCGTTCATCCAGGTGAGGTAAGATTCGGTGAGGGGGGTAAACCGGGTTCGGAATATGCGGGCAATTGCCCGCGGCTGTCAATAAATCAATCCAGTCTTAAGAAAACTTCACATCTCGTCCAAAACCAGGCGGCGGTTTTTCCACACGTAGGCCGCGCCGGACCAGACGGTGACAACGAGCGTGATCGTCAGGAGAGCGGGCACCATGAACCGCCTGCCGACGGCCGGAGCGTCGAACAGCGGGTTGATCCACGCCATAAAATACTCCCGCTCGGCGGCCTTCATCACGAGGAGGTAGCTGGCCAGCACGATCTGCCAGATCGTCTTCAATTTCCCGAGGCGGTCGGCGGCGAGCACCGTCCCCTGGGAGGAAGCCACCAGCCGCAGCCCCGTGACGAGAAATTCGCGGGCCAGGACTGTGATTACCAGCCATGCGGGCATGGTGCTGCCGTCCCGGTAAAGGTCCATCAGCACCACGAATGCCGCCGCCATCAGCACCTTGTCCGCCAGCGGGTCCATGAGCTTGCCAAAGGAGGTCACCAGCCCCCGCTGCCGGGCAATGCGCCCGTCCAGAAAGTCTGTAAACGCCGCCGCTCCAAACAGAAGCGCCGCCGCGGTATATGCCCACGAGAGCCCGGAGTAGGCCGCGATCACAAACAGCACGGTCAGTCCCATCCGGGCGATCGTGAGCTTGTTGGGGAGGTTCATACGGGGAGTATACCGAAAAGTGCGGATTTCTGCCATGAAATGTCCCGTTGTCCAACGGCCATTGCGGCGGCCCGCGGCTTTCGGACGGTTTATCCGTTTTTGGAAGGGCCTGTGGGTCGGAAAGTGAACGTTGCGGGTTACAATGAGGTCCCTCTTTTCTCCTTGAAACCGCTGTCCGCTGTCCGCACTCATCTTCCATGACGGAGCCGCCGTACGATTCCCGCCTCGCCCGCGCCCGGGAGAGTGACGACCAGGCGGTGCGCCATCTCTACGGCACCATGACCTGTCCCCGGTGCGGACGGCAGCTCCAGCCGTCGGATCACGCCCAGGGAATCGCGTGGCGCTGCCGGGGGTGTGGAGGGCAATCCCTGAATTTCAGCCAGTTTCGCCGGATGGTCCCGGAGCATGGGGCCAACGCCATTTGGGAATCGGCATCAGTGCGGCCTATTCCACCCCGGCGGCGCACCCTGTGCCCGGAGTGCCACACCGGCATGGATTCCGTCGATCTTCCGGTGAACGGGCGTGCCGTGGAACTGGATATCTGCCTCCCCTGCCAGCGCCTGTGGCTGGACCGGCAGGAGGCTATGGATCACGCAACGGAGTCCGCCTCGCTTGTTGTGGCGCCTCCACTGGAAAGGCGATCTGCTTTGCGTTCTCTGCTCGGACCCAGACGAACGCGAGCAGCCAGCGTTGATAACGATGAGGAGGAAATTCCGGAACCGCGGGGGACCCCGGCGCTGACTATCATAATGTTTGCTCTCATCGTATGCGGCGTCGCGTTTTTGATCGGTGGTGGGTTTGTGCCGCGAAGTCGTGATGCGCTTTTGCTGGTTTTGTTCGCGATCGCAATACTCGCCAGGCTTAAGAGGGAATAATGCCGGCGGAGCCGGACGGATTATTCTGCCACCATCAGCGGCGGTGCATCTTTTTCCGGCAGCCAGCCTTTGAAGATGGTCGAGCCAGACACCGTCACGTAGACCCAGCCATTGTGGTGCTCGCCCAGTTCCACTCTCCGCCCGGTTCCGGGCGATCCTGCGGCTCCCGCCTCTGCGAAAGGGGATAACCGGAGGACGGGTTCCGCCGCCGTGATGATCCCCAGTTTGGTCTCAGCGCGGCGGTACCACAGCGCATAGCCTGCCAGCGATCCCGAGAGGATGCCAAGCACGATGGACCCGATGACGGCCCGCTTCACCCACGGGCGGGGAAATCCCGCGATGCCCCAAACCAGGAGAGCCAGGGCAGGGAGGACCGCACCGGCGATGGCAGCCCAGGACCACTCATGCAGGCTCAGTCCATACAGGGCCGCCTCGTGCCAGGGCCGGGATGGCGCCTCTTCATAGGAGGCGGTCGTTTTGCGGGCCAGTTTCAGGTTCGCGAGGATGTCAGGGTCCCGCGGAGCGAGCAGGGCCGCGCGTTCGTAGGCGAGGATGGCGGGGCCGTATTCGTGAAGCTCGAACCGCGCGTTGCCGAGGTTGTAAAGACGGGAGGCGGTGACGCCTTCGGATTTGATCAAGTCTTCACAGGCTGCGGCTGCTTTCGCATAGTCCTTCGCTTTGAAGAAGGCGTTGGCCTCCTCCAGCGTAACGGCACGGCCAGGCGTTGCCGTGAACAGCACGGTTAGAAGCAGGAGACAGCGAAAAACGAAAGGCATGGTGAGGAGATGGTTCAGCCCGGTACCGGCGCGGTAAGAGATCGCAGGGCATCGCGCAGTCTTTCGCGCCAGGTCGTCAGGTTTTCGTGGCGGGCTTCCTCGCCGGGGCTGTAGGTCAACCGGTCGGCTTCCCTGAAAAACGCCACCACCGGCGAATCCGCCGGCACTCTCGCCGCCACGTCCGCCAGGGTAATGGCCTGTGCCGGGCGGTTCCACTGCGCCGCGAGTTTCACCTGGAGGGCCTGCCGGGCGGCGGTGAGGAAGCCGCTCACGTCGCCCTGGCTGGCAAACGATTCCGCTTCGTGCATCGCCTCCCGCTCCGCCCGCTCAGCCTTTTCCCGCGCCACCCGCTCCGGGTCTCGCCTCACTGACCGCACCCGTCCCGCCAGCAGCCCTGCCAGCGCCAGCACTCCCGCCGAACCCAGCACCACGGGAAACGAGGGGCGAAACGCATAAGGCATCAGGCCGCGCACCATGGAGTCGCTGGTATGCACCGGTGCCAGTCCCCCGGATTCCGGTGTTTTCTTTGGAGCGTCCGCCGCGGTGGCGACGGTATCTTCGGCGAGATTTTCGCCCCTTACTTCGATGGGCTGAAGAGGGCTCGTCACGGACTGGTAGTGACCGGTTTCGGGATCGAAATAACTGAAGCCGAGCTGGACCTTTTGCGCCCCGCCCTTGCGCGGCATGGCGGTAAAACGAAAGGACTGGGAACCGGTGAAGGAGGCGGCATCCTGCGGCGTGAATTCCGTCTGACCCGCATAGGCCTTCCATTCTTTTGCCGGCTGCAGTTCCGGCTGGGCAAGCAGGTTGAAATTCCCTTCTCCCTTGATGACCGCGGTGACTGTCTGCGGTTCACCGGTCTGCCACTGGTTCGCCAGCGAGACCGTTTCGAACGCGAATTTTCCCACCGCTCCATTGAAGTCCTCCGGACGGTCCTTGAGCGGCAGCGCCCTCACTTCGATGGACGAGTCGTCACCGGATCGCGTTTTCAATTCCACTTCTTTCTGAACCGGTCGCGCGAAAAATCCGGCCATGGGGTCATCGAAGGGATCGACCGGGGACCGGTCACGGATGATCGCGGTGGCGTTGAGGGTGAGGTCCGGGACATAGGTGCCCGCCTTGGTGGCGGAGAGTCCCGCATAGTAAGTGAGGACAGTATAGCGCTTTCCGTTGCGCACCTCCCTGGACTGCTTTGGCCTTTCGCTGAGATTGTGAAGGGTGAAGGCGGAGCCGGCGGGCTGCAGTTTGGATACACGCGCGATCTGGGAACCTTCCGGCAGCCACGCTTTGATTCGGATAGGGGCGATTTCGCCGACCCATGTGTAGTCACGGTTTTTGGTGGCCGGCTCCACCGTTATAAAACCGGTGTTGGCCGCATCCTGCGTATCTCCGGGCGAAGATTTCGATCCTGTGCCGCCCTGAGGAAGGCC
>DATAIE010000636.1:0-3889 GCA_036262875.1 Verrucomicrobiales bacterium | reverse complement strand
CGCTCGTTGGGGGGAGCGCCATCACAGTGAATGAAGGCAGCACCTTCAGCATCACTTCCGCGGACTATGATTCGACCTCGGCCGTAAATGCGTTCAACGGAGTTATCAATCTCAACAGCGGTAATTTTCACGCGACTTCGGGAGACGCAGAATTTATCATGGACGGGGTCCTCAATATGAACACCGCCGCCGGCGTTTTTTCCGTTTGGAGCGGGCAACCGCTGGACATTGGCAATGACGCCGGCACGCTCAACGCCAAGCTCAACGTCAGTGGCCCCGGCGATGCGCAAATCGCGGCTCAGGTGGACTTTAACTCCGACGCGGATGTGGAAGTGGCAGCCGGCACCTATCTCAGCTTCCTGTCGACGGTGACCTTCGATACCGTCAACGGCGCCAACAACGCCGAGTTCACGGGAGCCGGCATCATGGAGTTTAACAGCGTCGTCAACGTTAACGAGGCGGTGACGCTCAACATGGCCGGCGGGACCGTCGATCTCGATGGATCGGATGGCACCGGTGATTTCATCAACATTGATGCGCCGTTCACCATCAAAGCGGCCACCTTCAAGCCCTTCGGACGGGTGAACGGCGGTGGCGGGGTCAACACGCTGGATATCAATAACAGTGTGGGAACCGGCGTGTTGACGGTAAATCTCGACGATCCCGCTGCGGAATGGACACTGAATCCCGCGGGTGTCATGAATCTTGTGAACGACAACACAGAGTTCACGCTGCTGGCGGGCAGCGATGTGAACCTCAACGGCACGATCAATGTTACCGGCGATGTGAGAAGTACGGCGCGGATCGATTTTGGTTCCACTGCTGTGGTCAATATTTTCACCGCAGGACAGCCTTTGAGGCTGGCCGGCGGCGATGATACGACGAATACCAATACGATCAGCGGCGCGACCATCAGCGGCGCGGGCCTCCTTGGGGCGGACACGGGAAAAGCCCTCCAAGGCTTTGGCACCATCAACACGGGGGTGGACTTCGACGGGGCCGCAGACCTGCGCGCGGACAACGGCACGCTGGTTGTGAACGGAGCGATTGCCGATGTGGGGCAGATCGGCACGGCAGATACCGACGGTGTCCTCAACGTCGTCAATGCCTGGAACGATAACGTGAGCACCGGGGTGCAGCTTCATGGAGGCACACTCAGTGGAGGCACGATCACCAATGACGTGACGGCAGGGATCAGCGGGTACGGGCTGGTGAGTGCGCGGGTCATCAACAATACGCAACTGTTTGCCTCTCTGGGGGACACACTTCTGGTTCAGACCGCTGCGAACGACAACGACTGGGACGGCACAACCGGTGTCGGTGAAATTGAAGCCGTGCTCGCCAACATTGAGATTCGCGACAACTCGACCTTTGGCTTCACGGGAACGGTATCGGCGAATGCCCACAGGGTTTTTGCGAATGGCTTTGCGCTCGACTTCAACCCCGGCTCGACGCTCGCGCTTACCGGTGGCGGAATCTATGAGTCAACGAGCTCGACGGATCTGGGCGGGGCGGTGACGATCGGAGCCGGCGGAGGCACGATCAAAGTCACGAACAACTTTTTCCTCACTTTCCAAACCGGCAGCACCACGACGCTCACCGGCGATCTGAACCTGTTCAACAATAACATCAATATCGAGGCAGGCGCGACCTTCAGCGGCAATGGTGCCCTCATCGTCACGGCAGGGAGCCATTTCGTTCTCGATCCGAATGCGAACGTCAACGCCCTCGTAGTCAATCAGGGCAGCTTCCGGCCTGCGAATTTTGACGGTGTGGGCCGGGTGGATGTTCGTGATTACCAGCAGACTTCGACGGGCAATCTCTACGTGGAAATCGCGGGCACCAACCTCAATCAGTTTGACCGTATGGTGGTGAACGGCACGGCTCAGCTCGCGGGACATCTCAACATCGATATGGACGGCGGTTTCGTTCCGGTGGCGGGCCAGACCTTCGACATCATTACCGCCACGGGCGGGGTCTCGGGCCATTTCAACCAGATCTCCTTTAGCAGCCAGCCTGCCGGCATGACGTTTCAGGTTACTTACGGTGCCACTTTTGTCCGTGTCACCGCCGTGGCCGGCAGTCAATATGACCTCTGGATTCAGAGCTTCCCATCCCTGACGAATCCCGCGGACCGCCTCAAGACGGCTGATCCGGACCACGATGGCGTCCCGAATTACATCGAATTTGCAATGGCCGGCGATCCCACGAAAGGCACCGGGATGGACAAGATCTATCCAAAGATCGCTCCCGTCAGCGGGACTCCCTCGTGGACCGTTACGTTTCCTGCACGGTTCCCGGCGGCGGTTCTCGGGGTCGCTCCGCCCATGGTGGTCGATACGGAAGGGAACTACAAATGCTTCGTGGAGGCGGGCGACGATCTGGCCGGTTTCTCCTCGAATCCCGTCCTTCTTGACGGGGCAAATGCTGCCGCCATCCAAAGCGGCCTTCCCGCTCTGCCCGATGGGTGGGTCTACGTCTCATTCAGCAGCCCCACATCGCTGGCCACCGATGCCCGGGAGTTTATCCGGTTGAGGTTTACTGAGTAAGAGGGACGTTCGTTTTACCTATTCTATGCCCCGCGTCCCTGGTCTCCGCAGTTGTTATGATAAAGTCGGTCGAATGATCCATTTTGGCCGCATGCTGGACAAGATCCGTCTGCATGCCGCAGCGGGCCTCCCGGCAGACTACCTCCCGCTTCTCGGCGACACGCAGTTCTACACCCTCGACGGACGCTGCTGCCGTTTTCTGGGCGTGCCGTATGCTGACATCAAAACGCGCACGCTCGAAGGGGGAACTGACGATGAAATTCTCGCCTGGACCCATGCCCGCGGCATCGCGCGCACCGATGAGGAGTGTCATATGTGGAACCGGTTCATCGCAAAACTCGGCTGGCGCGATGAACGCTCGTCTGTGCTGCCTCAACGAATCCAGGACAGCGGACTCACGGGCAAACCGATAGAGACACTCATCGATCACATCGAATACGACGAAGGCCGCGATCCCGTGGCGGAGCGGGCCTGGGAGAGGATTTGAGAGGTGCCGGGGCTCCCGCTGAGGGATCACTTCGCTGCGCCGGGAAATCCTGAGGGATAACCGATGAGCCATGTCATCATGGCACGGGGCGGCAGGGTTTCCTCGAGCTTGTCGCCGTTGAGCGTGGCGGGCGGGAGCGGTTTCACATTCTCGGAGGCGGAGGTGCGCAGGCGCTGCACAGTAGTGGCGGGCGCGCCGTTGAGGCGCACGGTGAGTTTCGCTTCGCGGTCCTGGACATTGGCGGCGTGGATGGCGAGGCGTCCGCCATCGGGGCTGACGAAAGCGGCGGCTTTGATGCCGGGTTTTGAAAAACCCGAGGCTCCGGCACCGGTGACGGTGGTGCTCACCACATTCATGCCGGGCTGCAGCGGCAGGCACCACTGGCGGTAGCCGTGGTAGATTTTGGTGAGGGTGAATTTCTGGCCCCAGTCCACGTGGATGAGCGCCTCGCCTCCAGGACGCGGGGGATAGACCCAGTCGTAGGCCATCCATGCGGTCGCGCCGCCGTTGAAGGCCTCGGTCATGGCCAGCCAGTATTCGGGCGCGGAATGGATGAGTTCCGGCGATTCGTCTTTCGCGTTCACGCTCCATTCCGTGCACCAGACCGGGCGGCCGGCGGCGGCTTTGGTCAGGACGGTCCAGCGGTCGCCGCGGCGGTCGTAATCATGAGTGCCTGCCACGGCCAGATCACGCCCGGCTTTGCGCAGCAGCGGCGGCAGCCAGCGTGCAGCGCAATCCACGGCACTCAGCGTATTGGGACCGACGAGTTTGGGCACCGGCATCCCGGGCTGGCGGCGGGCCATCTCCTTCAGGCCGGCGGCCACTTTGGCGAAGAGCTCGGCATGAGCCTCCG
>DATAIE010000635.1:0-7019 GCA_036262875.1 Verrucomicrobiales bacterium | reverse complement strand
CGTCGAAATTGTGGTGATGCCTCCGGCACCATCACAAGGGGTTGTGTTCGATGCCAAAGCGAAACCGGCTCCGGCACCGCGCACCACGCTGTGGTCGATCGGTTCTCCGACAGATCAGGAGCAGTATTACCTTGAGTTGATCAACCGGGCCCGGGCGAATCCCACGGCGGAAGGCGTGCGGCTGGCGGCCCTTGGCGACCCGGATGTCCAGGCCTCATACGCTTACTTTCACGTGAATCTCAATGTGATGAAGAGCGAGATGGCTGCCCTGCCTGTCGCTCCGCCGCTCGCAATGAGTGCGAAACTGCTGGATTCCTCCCGGGCTCATTCGAACGATCAGTTCACCAACAAGTTCCAGGGGCACGACGGTTCGGATGGCAGGACCCTTGGTCAGCGGATTGCCGCCACCGGGTACTCCGCCTCTTTTTATGCTGAGAACGTCTACGCCTACTCGAAGAATTCCGAGTTTGGTCACGCGGGCTTCGAGGTCGACTGGGGCAACGGGTCCAGCGGGATGCAGGATCCACGGGGACACCGCTCCATTTCTCATGCGGGGTTTCGCGAGGTGGGCATTGGCCTCAAGGAGGGAACGAACGGCTCTTTCGGTCCGCAGGTGGTCACCCAGGACTATGGCTATGCCGCCGGCGGCACACCTTTTGTCACCGGCGTCGCCTACTATGACTTTAACGGGAACAATTTTTATGATCCGGGCGAAGGCATAGGCGGCGTGACCGTGAACGTGGAGGGCTCTACTTATCACGGCATCACCGCATCCTCGGGCGGATATGCCGTTCCGGTGCCGAATGGAGCCGCCACGAGGACCGTCACTTTTTCCGGGCTCGGGTTCAACACCACCGCCACGGCCACCCTGACGGGTTCCAACAATACCCGGGTGGATCTGAAGCCGGTCTATACGCCTCCACAGGTTTCCGGACCCGGTGCGCCGTCGGCCGGCAGTCCCGCCACGTATCAAATGTCGACCGTGGGCGGCGCTTCCACCTACGAATGGCGGGCGATGCGGAGCACCATTGCCCCCGCTGACAATGCCAACGATCTGAGCCGTGTGAATACCGTGGTGTCCGGCTATGAGGTGCTGAACACAGCGGTGAAGCAGGAAGGCACCGGTTCCTATCACCTTGCTCAGCCACAGGGGAAAAACGAGATCATCGTCTATAAGACGGCGATGCGCGGCGGAAACGCGCCTTCGGTGCAGTTTCAAAGCCGCCTCGCAACGGCCACGGCGAACCAGAAGGCCCTGGTGCAGGTTTCAGTCAACGGGGGAGTGACCTGGACCGACGTCGACGCCCAGACTGGCTCCGGAGGAAGCGGGCAAAGCACCTTCAGTTCGCGCACCGTTTCTTTGGCCTCAGTGGCGACCCGGGATTTCCTTCTGCGGTTCAACTTCACCATTACGGGTACCTCCTACAGCAATGGAACGGGCAACTCCACGGGCTGGTTCATCGATGCGGTCAAATTTACCGACATCGTGGACACCGCCGGCGCTGCGGTGACTGCGGCCGGTGGGGCACCGGCTTTTACCTTTGCTCCGCCCTCGGAGGGCACCTGGCTGCTTTCCGCGCGGGCGGTTGTTTCCGGGCGCACTCTGGAATTCGGACCGGCCAAGCAGGTGACCGCCACCAGCGAAGCGCCGCCACCCGCCTACGCTACCTGGGCCTCTCAGTTTGAAATTAGTTCCGGTCTTTCGGCGGGCACACTTTCCAATGCGCCGACGGGCGACTACAACCGCGACGGCATTCCCAATCTTGTGGCGTATGGCCTCGGACTCAGTCCGGTAAGCACCTCCAGCGCCAGCCTGCCGCAGGCTGCGACCGCCGGAAACATGCTGCGTCTCGAGTATTTTCGCTACACGGACAGACCGGATGTGAGCGTGACGTCTCAGGTTTCTACGGACCTTCGAAACTGGTACAATGTCGGGGAGGCCGGGGCACCGGCCGGGTTTTCAGACACCGCATTCGCCGTTTCCGGTGTGGTTGAATCCAGGCGTGCAGCGGTCCCGGTATCCGGACGGAATGTCTACCTGCGGCTGAAAGTCACGAAGCTGTGAGCGGGCGGGGAAACCCGCAGACAGGAGGTTGAATAGTGAAAGGGTGCCGGGAGGGTGAGAGACACACTCGTCTTCCATGCACCTCCGATTCCTCCTCCTTTTGCTGCCTCTGTCCTTCGCCACCGCCGCCCCCGAGCGTTTGCCGCTTTGGCCGCAGGGAGCTCCGTACGCGAAAGGCCAGACAGACGACGACCAGCCGCGCCTGGAGATTTACCGGCCCGCCAAAGAACGCGCCAACGGCACGGCCGTCGTCATATGTCCCGGGGGCGGGTACGGCGGACTGGCTGCGGATCATGAGGGCACGCAGCCGGCGCTTTATTTCAACAACCTCGGCGTAACGGCCTATGTGCTCTTTTATCGTCTTGGCTCACACGGCTACCGTCATCCGGTGGAACTCGGCGACGCTCAGCGGGCTCTGCGGGTGGTCCGGTCCCGCGCCGCCCAGGACGGTATCGATGCCGGGCGCATCGGGATCATGGGATTCTCCGCGGGCGGCCACCTTGCGGCGTCTGCGGGGACGCATTTCGACGCCGGTAACGCGGCGGCGCCCGACCCCGTCGACCGGCTTGGCTGCCGCCCGGACTGGATGGTGCTTTGTTATCCTGTCGCCTCGTTTGATCCTGCGATCACCCATAAGGGCAGCGTGAATAATCTCCTCGGTGAGAAGGCAAATGATCCGGAACTCATCAAGCTGCTCTCCAACGAACTCCAAGTGACTCCCAATACGCCTCCCGGATTCCTCTTTCATACCACGGAGGATCAGGCAGTGCCCGTGGAAAACAGCCTGCGCATGTACGAGGCGCTGAAGAAAAACAAAGTCGCCTGCGAACTGCATGTGTATCAAAACGGTGTGCATGGGGTCGGTCTGGTGGCGGGCGATCCCGTGCTCGGCACGTGGCCGGGCCATCTCACCGCATGGCTGCGGGACAACGGATTTCTGACCGCTAAAGTCGAGCGTGCCGCAGTGGAGGGCACGGTGACAGTGAATGGCCGTCCGGCGAGTTGGGCTACCCTTTGCTTTACGCCTGATGATCCGAATCAGCCGGTCGTCACCGCCCGCGTGCGGAACGGCAAATACAGCCTCTCCGCGGCGGACGGACCCGTGAAGGGAGCGGTGAAAATCACAGCCACGCTGTCCGCAGCGGATGTGCCGGGGAGCAAGTCCGTCACTGGTTTTCTAACGACAACGGAGAAGGTTCGAGGTAAAGGCGAGGCTTTGAAGGCCACAGTGAACGCGGGAAAAAACTCTGTGAATCTCGACCTGACCTGGGCGGAATAATCGCACGCTCCCGGTCAAGCCGCCGGTGGCGGAGGTGAAACCTTCTCCACTTCAACAACGCGGGGCCGGTTGCGATACATGGCCCGGCCCACCAGCCATCCCGCCACGGCGAGAACGGCGACGCTGGCAATCCAAACGGCGACAGCTCGTCCATGGAGGCTGTCGTCATGCAGCACGCTGCGGATACTCGAGATGTACTCCCCAAGCGATTGTGTCAGCGGATGCTCCGGCTGGAGGAGATAGCTGGCCGGGTAGCCAATCGCAGCCCCGGCCACTGCGCCGAAGGCTGCCAGGGCCCACGGTCCGCCGGCACCGTCCGCGCTAAACCGGCCGCCGCCCGCCAGCAGGATTGCCGTAAATCCAAAAAGATACAACGCGGCCAATTCGCCCTGGGACATCTCCCCGTGGTGAACCATGAAAAACGCGACGCTCAGCATGATGATCAACACAGCTGCAGCAAAACGGGTCAAGGCTCCGACGACCAGCAAGCCGCCACATACGAGTTCCGCGAACAGCGCCAGAACCAAACTCGCGTGCCTGCCTGCATGCAGAGGATCGGGAAATGTATCCACCATCGTCCGGTAGTTCGTCAGCTTATCCCAGCCGTGCAATACAACGATGGAAAGGCCCAATGACAGCCGGAGAAAAAGCAGGGCCAGATCATAGCTTCGCGGGATAAAGCCAAGGTTTACCAGCCAGAGTTTGGATTTCATGCAGGGTCCTCTGCACAAACCCCGCCGTAAAATATGCAGTGGTTCCTATTCCTCCTCCGCGCTCGCGGGAATAGGAGGAACCGGAGGCCTGCCGGCGGGTTCTTTTACCGCGGTCAAGCCGCTCTCCAGCCGCCCGAGGATATCGATAAAGGCATCCTCGAGATTCCGCTCCTCCCGGTGGAACTCAATGACCGGTACGCCTTCGGTGACCATGCGGCGAAGCACTCCGGCAATGATGTCAGGATCGGAACTGTCGATGCGAAGACGGGCTCCGGCTTTCCGCTCGTCTTCGAGTTTCACATGCGCGGCGGTGAGAGCCCATTCGTGGAGTTTCCTTGGCTCACCGGCGACCTGCACGTCGACGAGTGTGAACTCGTCATCGGTGCGGCGCAGGCTTTCAGCGGTGCCGTGGTGAACGATGCGGCCCTTGTCGATGAAGAGCAGCGTGTCGCACATCTCGCCGAGTTCGGAGAGGATGTGGGAGGAAATGAGGATGGTCTTGCCCTCTTCGGCGAGGATTCGGATTAGACGTTTCAGTTCCACGCGGGCGCGGGGATCGAGACCCGCGGCGGGCTCGTCCATGATGAGCACCTGGGGATCGTGAATGAGGGCGCGTCCCAGACACAGTCGCTGCCCCTGTCCTTTGGAGAGTTTATTGATGAGCCGGTCGCAGAGCGGTGTGAGGTCCGTGAATTCCATCACGTCGTTGATACGGCTCACCCGCTCCTGGCCGCGGAAGTTGAGCGCGCGGGCGTAGAAGTCGAGATACTCCAGCACCGTCATGTTCTCATAGGTGCCAAAGCTGTCCGGCACCCAGCCGAGCAGGCGGCGGACCTCGGCCGGATACAGCACCACGTTATGCCCCATGATGCTCGCCCGTCCGGAATTCGGATAGTCGAGCGTGGCGAGGATGCGCATGGTGGTGGTCTTGCCAGCGCCGTTGGCACCGACGAATCCCACGACTTTCCCGGGCTCGATTTCAAACGACACCCCGGCCACGGCCTTGAGGGTGCCAAAAGTGCGCTGAAGATTCTCTACGACGATGGCGGACATGGGAGGGAAGGGGAGAGGGGCATCATTCAGGACTAACGGAGCGGACCGAACAGAAAAACGGTGTCCGACTCCCAGTCGATGCTGTCGAGTGTCGCCACGGTGCCCGCTCCGGGATCGAGAGAGAGCGCATAGAAAAACTCCTTTGCCTGCCGTCCCTTGAGGCCTTCCCGCAGCCGGAAGGGAAGCATGGAAATGGCTTCCTGCTGCCATGCAAGGAACGCAGATTCGGATGAAGCCGTGAGGGTGATGGAGGCTCCCGTCGTCACCGGTGAGGGTGACGTCCAGTATTTGCCCTGGGCGTCGATGTAAAAGAGGCGCTTGAGAGGAGCCGTCAACGTGGAGGTAATGACCGGTGCGTCCCCTCCGGGCTTCACTTCGATGCGCCCGCGGGTGGATTGCACGGTGTCCACGATCAGCGCCTGCTCCGAGCGGCTCTGGAACCAGTCGCCGCCGTAGGATTTTTCAGACACCGTGTAGCGCTGGGCGTCGCCGCCGCCGGAGCGGCTGTAGGATGAATATCCGTAGGACTCTCTCGACTTCAGCCGGGTCCATCGTGTGTCGGGCATCACAGCCAGATTGACCACGGCGGAATCCGCCGTGGTGAAGGAACCGCCGAAGAGCACGCCTGTACGGCACACCTGAAACTGGTGGACATACGCGGCGTTCTCCGCCGCGTCGAGATAGACAAGGGAAGCCCGGTGACCTTTTCCGCCAATCCCGTCCTGGAAGAAGATCACCAGGAGCAGCAGGCCCGCCGCCGCCACGGAAATGAGAGGGGTGGTGAAAAAAAGCCGGTGCCGGCGTCCGGCCCCGGCCAGATAAAAGAGATTCACCGGTCCCACGACGATGCCGAAGATCAGCAGGATCAACCCCACCTGCCATGCGGCAAAGCTCTTCTCCCCCAACGCCTGAACGAGAGGGTTTTTACTGAAACGCTCATACGAGCTGGCGCTGCCGGTCTGTTCCTGTGCGCCGAGCGAATTGGAATACTGTCCCTGGCGGGTGACCGGAAACGTAAGATTGGAATAGTTGCCGACCACGCTCTCCTCGAGCTCGCTGCCGCTCCAGGTGACTTCGCTTACCATGCCGCCTCCCAACTGAAAACCGGTTCCGCCGTGCAGATTACCGGCCCCCCCTGTCGTTTTAATGCCCATGGCTTCCAGCCTGGGGGCACCGGATTTCAGATACATGTCCAGCACCCCGCCGAGCTTCACCCATTGAAGGACCGCCGTCCTTACTCCCGGTGAAAGTGAAAGCCATTCGTCGGAGGTCATGGCGAGCACATCCAGCCCCGACAGACCGCGCCAGTCAGACGGCAACTGCGAGATGGTGTACAAAGTCGCGAAGAGTTGTCTCCCGTACCCCCATCCCGGGGAGGAGGAACTCCGCAGACTGGCGGCGTAGCGGTTGAGTTCCGCGATGCTTTTCGCGGCGAGTGCTGCGCTGAAACCGGTGAAGGGCATGGCTGAGACTCCTCCCGCCTCCACCATATGACGGTCGCTTCTGCCCGCCGCCTGCACTTCGATCTTCAATGATCCATATCCCGCGCTCTGACTCACATCCGTGCAAAGCGGCACCATGAATTCCCTCTCTACGGTCGACTTTGGCTGAGCCGACAGGCTGAAGCTGCTCTCCAGTTCATGGTCGGAGCCGTAGTGGCTGTTGGCACTGCTCGTGTTCTTGAGCGACGCGCTTTGCGGTGCGGTGGAATTGTTCAGCAGTTTTACCCGCACCGGAGCATATCCCGTGGGAGGCAGCGTTTCGAAAACGCTCGTCACCTCAAGCACGGACCCGTCGGAATCCAGCGGCGTCCGGAAAACCTGCCCGGCGGAGCAGGGGAGCAGACTCAGGGCCAGTGCGGCGGCGGTGCAGAGGGCGCGGACTTTCATCGTTGGGGATCGAACCGAAA
>DATAIE010000634.1:0-3393 GCA_036262875.1 Verrucomicrobiales bacterium | reverse complement strand
AGCCTAACAATTAAATTATGGATATGAATGACAGCGGGGATTTTACGTTCTTCGGCGAGGCTCTCAACCGGGTGCGCCGCCTGAAGACGTACACCTCACCGTGGTATATTTTCTGTGGTGCCAGAGAAACGGGAGGACCTGAACAACTGGCTGTTTTGCCGAAGATGATTTCAGAGCCGACCTCCGGGGATGGCGAATATATCTTCGAGACGACAAACTACGCTGTTTCTCCAGGACATGGGCTTCCGGCCCTTCAGGAGATGGTTGGCTGGGCGTTGCCGCCGGACCTCGCGGCGTTTTATGAACTTTACGAAAAGGCACTCGTGATAACGCGGACTCACCCTTTGCACCTTTGGCCGGAGGAAAAAATGCTGAGTCTCACGAGGGAGTTTTTCCGGGATGACTTCACCAAACCGCTGAGGGTCTTTCGCTTCGGTGATCAGTATGACCGCGAAGCCACACAGTTCGGCATGTGGCTGGAGGAACCGGGAACAATGAAGTGGCGGGTCATCTCAACTGCTGTCGGCTGTCTTGACGACTTGGATGATGATTATGTGGAACCGGAGAGAATACTGGCTTCGTCATTCAGTGAATGGCTCAAGGATTGGATTAACCGCGATGGGCTTCCTGACCCGTTCATGGAACTTGGTCTGGAGGGAGGGTATGTCGATCCGGCTTGAGAGCCTTGCCGGTGGCGGAACCCCTTCGGGGTTCGGACGCCGATCGGGCTTTACCTGGGGTTGCCCCGCAGGGGCAACCCCAGGCTGTGAGACGTAACGCCGTTGGCGTTGGATTTGCTTTGTCGAAGAAGTCGGTATTCCGCAGGGGACTTGCCGGTCTTGCGCGGTGAGGTGCTGCTCCTTCCGGCTGCGCTCCAATTGAAACTGTGCCCGCTGAAACAAAATAAATTGACGTTTTCACTTTGTGATACAAAGTGGAGTATGAAAACGCGTCCCGTGCCGCCTGAGCTTCCCTTTCGCACACGGTTGAAACGGCGCTGGCTGCCGCGGGATATGCGGGAGGCGCCGGTGCTGAACGATGAGGAGTTTTGCGGACCGCCAAGGCCGTGTCATGCGCTGCTCATCAATCCGTTTTATCCCAAGGACCCCCACGCGAGTTTCGGAAAACATGTGCTGACGCCTACGCTCGCCCTGACAAGTGTCGCGGCGGCGACGCCGGCGCACTGGAAGGTGGAATACTGGGACGAGAATCTGCTGCACGGGCGGCCTCCGTTCTCTCCTTTGCCGCAGGTGGTGGGCATCACCGTGCATCTGACGTTTGCGACGCGCGCTTACGAACTGGCGGCATGGTACCGGAAGCGGGGATGCGTCGTCATTCTGGGCGGGCTGCACATTCTCTCGTGTCCGGAGGAGGCGCGGCCGCATGCAGATGCGCTGGCCATCGGGGACGGCGTGCAGCTTTGGCCTGTCATTTTGAGAGATGTGGAATCCGGCACATTGAAACCCGAGTACCGGGAAATGTACGATCGGCCCTATCGCGACGATCCGGAGCCTGCCCGCGCGCTGCTGCCGCGCAGGAGTTTCCTGACAACGACGAGTCTTATTGCCACGCGGGGATGTCATAATCGCTGCGGCTTTTGCTATCTCTCCACGGATGGGCTGCGGATGCCCTATCGGATGCGCGACCCGGAACAGGTGGCCGCTGCGTTTCTCGCCGATGGCCAGCCGTATGCCGTTTTCACGGACAACAATCTCGGCTCAAAGCCGGACTATCTGCGGGCGCTCTGCCGTGCGCTGCGCCCGTTGGAGAGAATCTGGAGCGCTGCCGTCACGCTCGATGTGACGGATGATCCGTCGCTCGTGCGGGAGATGGCGCTCGCGGGATGCACGGGTGTTTTTATCGGATTCGAATCCCTTTCAGACCGCAATCTCAGCGAACAGCGAAAACGAACGCCGCTCACGGCGGAATATTCCCGCCGCGTCGCCCTGCTGCATGACAATGGAATCCAGGTGAATGGCAGCTTCGTGCTGGGATTCGACCACGACGGCCCCGAGGTCTTCTCCCGGACCGCGCAGTGGATCGAAGAAAACCGGCTCGAATGCGCCACCTTCCATATCCTGACCCCTTATCCCGGCACGCCCCTCTTCAAGGAAATGGAATCCGCCGGACGTCTGCTTCACCGGGACTGGTCCCGCTACGATACCGCGCACGTCGTATTCCAGCCAAAGCTGATGACGCCGGAGGAGCTCGCTCACGGTTATGGCTGGCTCTATCAATGGCTGTTCTCCCACACCAGCATCTGGCGGCGGCGTCCGCAGCAGGCGAGCGCGGTGCTGCCGTATCTCGCGATGAGTTACCTCTACAAACGATCGAATCTGTTCTGGCACTTTCTTATCAAGCACGACCTCGTGCACACTGTCTGGCGACCGCTGGTGGAATGGACACGGAGACGGCACCTGCCGTTCCGCAAAAAACTCGCGATGATGGCAGACCCTTCCTCTTCAAAAGGAGCCGTGGTCTACGCGGGAGTCTGACGCCTGCGGCGGGAAAAGAAGGCAGCGCCGCCCAGAAGAAGGAGTCCCGCCGCACCTGGCTCAGGAACGGTGGTGATACTGAGGCCCCAGTTGGCAATGGTGCTCACATCGCCGCTGGAAAGGTCCGCGACGAACAGCGTCCAGTTTCCCGAGGAGGCATTCATTCCATTGAAAAGGCTAAGCATAGCGGTCCGGGGTTCCGTGCCGTTGACGGTAAAGGGGCTGGCGGCGCGCCCGTCCGGCTGGAAGGAGGCATTCGTGCTGATGGCGGTTTGATAGCTCACGGCGCTCTGGTAGAAGTGAGCGTCGCCATTGGCGGCTCCGTCATCGAGCGTGACCGTGAGCAGGCTGTCTCCAAAGCCGAAGGCGTTCGCGCCGGTGCGGCCCGGGCGGTTGAGGAGAACAGCGACCCCGGGACTGGAGGAATGGGTGAGGTAGGCGAAGAGGTCGCCATTCCAGCCGCCACCGAGGCTCACGGTGACGTTTACATCCGTGACCGTTTGATCAGCGGGAATCGAAATGGAACGCGAGTCCGACCAGCCGGTGGCGCTGCCATCCGGCACGGCTCCATTGTTGAGGAAGCCGGTATTCCAACTGGCGGAGTAGGTGGCGGCGGCGGCCCCGCCTGCAGTGCAAAGCAGAGCTGCGGAGAGGAGCCGTGCGGGGAAGGAGAAGAAAGGGAAGTTCATGGCAAAAGGTGTTAGAGCGTCCGGAGCAGGAGAGGGAATCAGGGCGGCGGGACGGCGTTGTAGTGGAGCCGGTAGAAGGCGATGGGCAGGCCATCGTTGTCGGTGAAGTCGAAGAGGCCGTTCGCCGGCGCGGTGACGGTTTGCAGCACGGTCCACGTGCTCAGATTTGTGGACCGCTCGATGGAGTAACTAAGGCCGGGGATGCCGGC
>DATAIE010000633.1:0-2869 GCA_036262875.1 Verrucomicrobiales bacterium | reverse complement strand
CTATTTCGCGGTGCGGGAAAACCGCCTGGAGGTCGCGGCCCTCCTGCTGGAGCAGGATCCCGACCCCACCGGACCGGCGGTGAATGACAGCCTGCTGGAAATCGCGCGGGACAGGGGCTATACCGAAATGGAGAGTATGCTCACGGCGAAGCTGGCCACGCTTCACAACCAGTCCCCGGCCGGCGAACCGGCAGCGGCCGCCATCCGGGCACACGACATGGCGAAACTGCGGGCGCTTCTGGACACCAGCCCGGACCTGCTGCACGCCGGGGATCTGCGGGGAAACCAACCGGTTCACTGGGCGGTCATGACACGGCAGCCTGACATGATCGATGAACTGGTGAAGCGCGGAGCGGATTTGAACGCGCGACGCACGGACGGAGCCCGCCCCATTCAACTGACCAACGGCGACTATCATTTCCGCGGATGGCGGGATGTGCCGCCGGATCATCCAATGACACCGCGGGCGGTCTTGGACCATCTGCGCGCGCTGGGCGCGTATTGTGATATTTGCACGGCGGCGCACCTTGGCGATCTGGAGCGGGTCCGTGAACTGCTGGATGAAGACCCTTCGCTCGCCAACCGGACACGGGACTATGTGACCTGGTATACCTGTTCAGGCACGCCTCTGCGCAATGCCGCCGGCGCGGGCCATGCCGGCATTGTAAAACTGCTGCTGGAACGCGGCGCCGACCCCAACCTTCCTGAGGAAGGCATCGCACCAAACGGCCATGCCCTCTACTCCGCCGCAGTGAAGGGGCACTATGAAATCGTCCGGCTGCTGCTGGAGCGCGGCGCGCTTCCCAACGCAGAGGTCGAGAGCTCGGCGGATGCTCTGAGCATCGTCCTGTCCAACGGGGATGAAAAGATGCGGGACCTGCTGTGCTCTCACGGCGCGGCGCGCGCAGTGCATTTGCTGGCTTATTACAATGATCTGCCAACGGCGGCGGCGGTCTTTGCCGCCAACCCGTCCCTGGCCGACGATCGCGAAGCGCTGGCCAATGCGGCGGGGGAAGGCCATGACGATTTTGTCCGGCTCATGCTGCGTTACCAGCCGGATCTGCCCTCGCGCGTCACCTTCCCCGCATGGTCTGTGGGGGCGAAAACGAGGGAACTGAACGAGTTTCTGTTTGCCCGCGGAATGAGCGCCAGTGCGCCAAACTGGCTGGGCATCACTCCACTGCACGAGTTCGCCCGTCAGGGAAATCTGGAAAAGGCGGAGCTTTTTCTCGACCACGGCGCGCATCTGCACGCCCGGGACGAAGACCTCTGCTCGACTCCGCTCGGATGGGCGGCGAAGTTTGGTCAGCAGGAGATGGTTTCCTTTCTGCTTCAGCGCGGTGCGCAGCCAAATCCAGCTGACGGCCCTCCGTGGGCCTCGCCGCTGGCATGGGCAAAGCGGCGGGGGCACACGGCGATAGCCGAACTGCTTACCAGCGCGGGAGCAGCGTAGCTTGCCGCCTTTCGGGGCAACATCCTCTCAGCCGCCAAAAAACCCGGCAAACGCGCCCCTCAATTGCGCCTGCCATTTTTCCAGAAATCCGGCGCGCGCGGCGCATGACTGGAGCTTCGCGGCGCCTCCGTCACCGGCATCGCCCGTATCCCATTCGGCAAGCTCCGCATCCAGCTTTTCCCGGGCGGCTTCCACCCCCTGCGTGGCGGTCTCCAGGGCCTCCTGTGCTTTCATCTCCTCTCCGGCCAGCATTGCCCGGGCAAGCGCGGAGGAAGCCCTCTGTTTCCGGGACTGCACGGCCGCCGCCTCCTGCACGGCCCCGCCGACGGATGAAAAGAGCGTCATCATCTCTCCGTCCATCACAGCGCCCGTTTTGGCCGCCGCTGCCCCGGGATATCCCAGTTCCAGGAGATGCCGCAGCCTGCGCGGCTGGCTGCTGAGGATGGCATGCGCCTCGTTCAGCGCGGCAAACTCCGCCGTTCGCCGCGCCCTCTCCTCCTCCCCGGCTCCATCCGGGTGCAGGGCAGCCCCTTTCCTCTGAAACGCCGCCCGGACTTCCTCTCCGCTCAACGACGCCCGCCGCGGCAGGTCCAGCAACGCAAACGCATCCATCTTCACGCCGCAAAGCTCTCCCCGCATGAGCAGGTGACAATGGCATTCGGATTGGTCACTTTGAAGCCGCCGCTCTGCAGATCGTCGCTGAAGTCCAGTTCAGAACCCGTCACGAACAGCGCGCTCTTCGGATCGATCACCACCCGCACCCCGGCGGATTCCACCATGATATCGCGATCCCTCGGGCCATCCACGAGGTCCATCTTGTATTGCAGCCCCGAGCAACCGCCCCCCACCACGGCGACCCGCAGCCCACCATGCTCGTCCCTTCCCTGCTTGCGGAGCAGGGACGTGAGTTTCGACGCCGCTCCAGGCAGCACTTTGATGAGCCGCTCGTTGCCGGCCTTGAAATTGACGGCGGGTCGCGCCGTAGTGACAACTGCCTCTGACATGGGGTGGGAGAGCGCCCGGGAAAGCGGGGCGACTCCCCTCTACCCTCACCCCGCCTCGCCTCCCGTCAACCCCCTGTAAAATGAGGAAATTTCGTCGCTCTTCAAAAAAGACTGGTTGCCCCTTTGAGCCCAGTGATTAACATCCGGCTGTCACTCGCCTATCTCTCTCCAGAGCAGCGTTGCAGCGTTTTCTATCACATCCCGGCACTTACTTTCAACTCTCCTTAAACATATGAGCAGTTACATCACTGAAAAGAAATCCGCCCGCAGCGGCCGCCTCCTTCTCGGCACCATCGGCCTACTCATTGTCTTCTGCGGCGTGACGGAGAAAAGTAACATCGACCTCAAGACGAAGAACGGCAAGCTGTCGAAAGAGAACGCCGGGCTGGAAAAGGAAAAGTCCGGCCTGGAG
>DATAIE010000632.1:0-4850 GCA_036262875.1 Verrucomicrobiales bacterium | reverse complement strand
TAAGCGCGGGATCAATTACCTTCTCTGCGATACGGCGGGCCGGTTGCACACACGGGACAATCTGATGGCGGAGCTTTCCAAGATCGAACGGGTCCTTGGCCGCAAAGATACTGAAGCCCCCCACGAGACGCTCCTGGTGGTGGATGCGACGACCGGCAGCAACGCTCTCCAGCAGGCAAAGGAGTTTCAGAAAGCAGTGAGCAAACTCACGGGCGTCATCGTCACGAAACTGGATGGCAGCGGCAAAGGCGGGTGCGTGGTGAGCATCCAGAATGAACTGGGGGTGCCTGCCCGGTTTATCGGGACGGGGGAGGGGAAGGATGATTTTTCGTTGTTCGACGCGAAGTCTTTTGTGGAGGGGATTTTGTAGCGGAGTCTTCTGCAATGAGTCACTACGTCAGGGTCTTGAGCACCGCACCTGATCAGGTGTCTCTGGAGGACCTGACGGAAGCATTGAAAAGGCTGGACACGACTGCCGTTCTAAGGTTGGAAGCCGGTGAGCCTGAGGACTGGGAGCAGATCACTCTCTCCCACGCAGATGGGGAAGAGATAGCCGCTATCGAGTTCAATCCGGTGGCTGTCGGCTCTCTCGCTTCTGAAGAGCTTGAGGAATTCGCGAAAGAAGTCGTCGATTGCCGTCCGGCATTGGCGGCAAAATGGCTTTTGTCGTATTTTCGGGGCGTCCGTTCGATTTATGCACTTCAGGTGCTGAACGGAACAAATCGCGACAACGGCTGGGAAATATTTGGAGCCGTAAAGGCGGGCATTTGGGCGGCTGCCCCCTCCATTATCCAGGCCGACCACGAAGGTTTCTCCAACGAAGAGGGTTACCATATCCTGTGGCAGTTCAGCGACACGGTCAGTGGCAACTGGTGGATGGGAGTGCTGGTGAACGGAAAATGGCAGCATTTTCAAATGGATCTCGGGAACCCTGCCCACCGGGAAGCGTTTCAGGACGGGAGAATCCCGAAAGGTCTGAAGCAAAAACGCTGAGGGTTCGGCTCGCTATTTCCTGATCCTCCAGCGAAAACCTACAGGGTTTTCTTGAGGCGTTCCTTTTCGAGTTCCTTCAGCTTTTGTTTCGCTGCTTTGACGTCCTCGGGCTTCTTCGAGTTTTTGATGACCTGCTCGTAGATGGCTTTGGCCTTCGCGTTTTCACCGAGTTCAGAGTAAAATTTGGCGAGATTGAATTGCACGACCTTGTCCGAAGGGTCGAGAGCAGCCGCTTTTTCGAGGCACTCGGCAGCGGCTTTGGTGTTCTTTTCGGTGAGGTAGCGGAAGAGGGCGAGGTCGTTCCAGCCGACGGGATTGTCAGGATAACTTTCCGTGACGATCTTGGCGATGGCGCCAAATTTCTTTTCTCCGTCCGTGGTTTCCTGGTTGTAGTAATGGAGGCCGTAGCTGTGCAGTTTTTCAGCCACGAATTTATCGGTGGGTTTGTCGAGGGCTCCGCCTTTCAGCCAGCGTTGTTCCGCGGGATGGGCGAGGGCGTATGAGGCCATGGTTTTGAGGATCTCCAGTTCTTCGTCGAACCGTCCGCTTTCCTGACAAAGGTGCGCCATTCCGCAGCGGATATCCAGACGCTCCGGGGCAAGTTCCAGCGCCTTTTTCAGCACAGCGACGGCCTTGCCGCAGAGTTCGGAGTCGGGCGCGCCGGCACCGATGCTTCCCGCGGTTTCGCCGGTTTTCGGGTTTTTGAGTTCCAGTTCGCCTTTCTTTGGAGGGCGGGCGTCGAGCCGGATGATGCTGGCTTTGCTGAACAATTGATTGGCCTCGGCAATGAGGGGTTCCGGGCTTTTGGGTTCGGCCTTTTTCCATTCATCGATGGCGGCGGTCCATGCCTTGTCGTCTTTTGCGTGCCGCGCGGCGTCGATGCGCTGGCGGAACTCCGCTTCGTCGGCGGCGGTGAGGGAAACCCAGGTGCATGTGATCAGAAGCAGGAGCCGTTTCATAGAAGTAAGACGAGGGTGAAGGGTTAGTTGCCGCCCTCTTTGGGTGCCGGGGCGGGTTTGGCGGAGAGTTCGTCGATGAAGGCCTGCACTTCCTCCTGGGGGTCGGGGATGAGTTTGTGCAGCTCCTGGAGGGCGCGTTCTTTAAGAGTGGTGCCGGCGGTGAGTTTGATTTCGGTTAAGAGGAAAGGCGTGGCGTATCCGAATTCCGCTTCTTTCTTGAGGAGTTCACACCATGCGGTCAGCGCGGCTTCCGGGGTGGCCGGGGGCTTGGTTTTCAGGCGCATCCCGGCAAGCACGATGTCGCGCATGCCTTTATCGAAGATGCCTTTGGGCAGTTTTTCGACGAAGGCGAGGAGATCCTTGTCGGCGACCATGATGCAGGCGGCAGCAGTGGTGTTCGAGTTGGATTCGCCTTCGCCGGCCTTTGCCTGTTTGGTGAGGACGGCCTTGAGCACGTCTCTCAGTTTCGCGGGTTCGATGACGGCGGTGCGGGCGAAAGTGCCGGCAGCGGAGTCGAGCGAAAATTCTTTGAGCGGGCCCTCAGTGAGCCGTTTCGCAGCCAGCGCAGTGGCGGCGGCGTCCTTCAAGCTGAGGAGGACTTTGATGGAGGACTCGGCGGCGCCTTCGTCTTTGGGATATTTCGTGGCGACGCTCTGCACGGTCTTCAGTACAAATTCCGGCGGCAGGCCCTGATCCTTCAGAATGAGAATCGCGTCCCCGCGCCGGTGATCGGCGAGCGCGGGATCGAGCAGTTTCGCGGTGATGGCTTTGCGGGAGGGTTCGCTGCCTTCGGCGGCGAGATAGGTGATGAAGACGCCCGCCGATTCGGGAGGACACCGGCGGAACAGGTCCAAAAAGCGATCCCGCGCTTTGTCGGACCGGTATTTCAGGAAGTGGTCGCGCAGAGCGTTGAAGACCCCCGCGCTGAGTCCCTTGTCAGCGATGAGGGCGGTGAGCGCGTCCTCCGCCTCCTTCTCCGCTTTGAAATGGGCGACGGCGCGGATCATCAGTTCGCGGCCTGACTGATCCACGTTCAGGACCGGGTCCATCAGGTTTTGCGGGGAGCGGGCGGCGGAACTGGAACCCGGCAGTGCGGCCACGAGAGCGGCGACCGCCGCGGTGCGATCAAAGGGCGCACCGGTGAGCACGCGAATGCCCTCTGCCTGAGCGTAGCTGTGTTTGCTCTTCAGCAGGGAGGCTGCGGCGGCGAGGGTTTTTTCGTCCGGAGGCAGTTTCCGCAGGGCCCGGCCAGCAGTGATTTGCACCCATGTGTGGGGCGACGCTGCGGCCTGGAGAACCACGTCCGCCTCTGCGCCGCCGTAGTCGCCCGCAGCCCAGAGGAGCCAATGGGCGAGCCAGGCGGCAGAGGCGTTAGCCGGCTCCTTGTCCGCCGTGATGCCTTTGAGGAACTTGTCTGTCAGCTTTTCTTTGATCTGAGCCCGCGCGGCATCGGGCTGTTTGCCCTCCCGCTGCTGGACGGCGCCGCGGACCAGTTCCGTGACCACTGCGGCGTCCACCGGCGGAGAGCCGAGGGGCCAACTGTTAAAATAGCACCCCCCGCGGATTTTCCCGTCCCGGATGGTCAGATCCCCGGTGGTGGGCGTGGGGGTCTTGAACCACTTCACGTCTTTCTTGAGAGCTTCGAAATCTTTCTCGTTCATTTCCAGAGTGGAAGGGCCCTTCACCGCGGACAGAAAGACGAGCACGCGGTCGCCTTTGTGAAGCGTTTCGGATTTCACCCCCTCGGCCTCCATTTGCGGGTCGTTGTACCCGCAAAGCTGGAAGGTATCGGGTGAGGTTCCTTTGAGGGTTTCCACGATCTTCACCGGGCAAGTAAAGACGCCGTCCTTCTGCACCTCGACCACGGCGACCAATTCCGCCTTTTCCAGCATTTCCTCGAAGGAAGGGTCCGTCCACGTGGTTCCCCGGACGGAGAACGGCAAAAAGAGGACCAGAAAAGTGAGGAGGGGAAGTTTCACAGACCGATCCTACGCCTCCCCTCCAGCATCGCCAGCGTTTCCTCCCGGCAGAATGCCGGTAAAAGAGCCTGTTTCCCGAACCTTCAAATCCTCCACCTTTCTGCTTGAGACGCGGCGGGGGCGCATAATACTCGCCCTCCCGCTCAGGCCGGGGACGTGCGCCCTTTCCGGCAGCGCTCCTGTGATTACCCGGCACCGGCTTCCGTCCCACTCCACCCCTTTCCCATCCTCCCACTCATGAACATCACTGTCGAAAAGCTTCCGAACTGCATGGCCAGCGTCCGCGTCGAGGTCCCGGGCGATACCCGCAAGGCCGAGCGCGAGAAAATCCTGCGCAACTATGTCCAGCACGCCGCGCTGCCCGGCTTTCGCAAAGGCAAGGCCCCGCGCACCGTGGTGGAACGGAAGTTCGCTGCGGAAATCGACCGTGAGGTGATGGACCGTCTGCTCAATACCGGTCTGGACGCCGCCGTGAAGCAGGAAAACCTCAAGGTTCTCTCCGTCGGCAATTTCAAACCCGCCGAGGACAACGATGAGAGTAAATACACGTTTTCTCTGGATGTAGTGCTCGCGCCGGAAGTGGAACTGCCTGATTATAAGGGGCTCTCCATTACCGTGCCAAAGCGTGAGGTGACGGATGAGATGATCGAAAAGGCCCTGCAGGATCAGCGTGAGCGCATGGCGAACCTCCTGCCGGTGGATCGTGCGGTGCAGATGGGCGACTTCCTGACCATCGACTATAAGGCCACCGTCGACGGTGCGCCGGTGAAGGATCTGCTGCCGGAGGCGCAGGGGTTCATCGCGGAAAACAGCAGTTACATGGTGAAGGCGGACGAGGGCAGTTTCCTCCCCGGATTTTGCGCACAGCTCGTGGGCATGACGAAAGGTGAAACCCGTGAAGTGAAAGCCACCATGCCGG
>DATAIE010000631.1:0-6315 GCA_036262875.1 Verrucomicrobiales bacterium | reverse complement strand
TCCGTGCTTCTGCACGCGGCAGGAAATGGCTTCGCTCACGGCACCACAGGGACCGGAGGGCCCGGTCTATCCTGGCACCTGCCGCCTGAAATCGAAAGACGAACGCTCTGAGCTGCTTGCGTCCGGCCGTCCGTGTGCGTTCCGCCTCGACGTGGCGAAGGCGATGCGTCTCGCCGGCCCCCTTACCTGGATCGACCTCAACTATGGTTTGATGCCCGCCACCCCTGAGATACTCGGTGACGTGGTTCTCGCCCGAAAAGACATCTCGACGTCCTATCACCTTGCGGTGACCGTGGATGATGCCGCTCAGCACATCACCGTTGTCACGCGCGGCGAAGACCTGTTCAACAGCACTCATGTTCATCGACTGCTGCAAGCGTTGCTGGACCTCCCCGTTCCTGTCTGGCGTCATCATAAATTAATTTGTGATGAGACAGGAAGGCGTCTGGCAAAACGTGACGATGCCCGTTCCATACGATCCTATCGCCTCCGGGGGGCCACACCGGAGCGGATCCGGTGGATGGTCATGAACGACCCGGCAAAAATCGACTGATTTTTTAGCTCCGCCGACCTTTTGGGACCAAAAATCGCCACTCGGAGCTCTGGTTGCAATTAATCAGAAATCAAAATAAAGTAAAACTGTTCAGTTGAACTTGATATTCATCGATAACTTACTCAAACTTCAAAATATCCTCATTTGTGACTTTGGACACCATCAGCAACCCTTTTGAAACCCTGACGCGGCGACGATTCGCGGTCATGGATGGTTTGTTGTCCGGACATGATGCGCGGTGCGTTTCCCAGATATCACAGTTCCGCAACGATCCTGACTTCGCGGTGATTTATGGCCGGGTGATGGAGGCACGGACGGCATGGAACGTCGCCTACCTGCGATGGACGGTGAGCCGCCGGACTCACAAGGGCCGCACCTTCGCGGTTAATCAGCTCATCGCTGAACTCCGGGGTCGCCATATTGGCCTTTGGCAGCTCATGATCGAGAGAACGGATCTTGAAAATCAAACGTGGATCAAAGGAACCCCTGCGTTTGAGAGGCTCTTTCCGGAAGGCCGGCGTCCCTTTCAACAGGGCGGCATCGATTCCCGTTTGAATGCCGTGGGCGGGCTCTGTGCAGCCCTCGACGGAATACCGGCTCTAACAGATGTCCGCCGTGCGGTTGGGATCTTCCACACGATGCTGACAACAGCACGCAGGCTGCAGCTGGAGGTGAGTGTGGAAATGAAACTGGCCTCCGCGGCGCTGGAAACCCAACGCCGTTCCGCGGCGGGAACTCTCTACCGCAACATGGCGCGGTTGATGGAAAAGTTCGCGGACGATCCCCCTGCGGTCCGGAAATTCTTCGATCCCAAATACCTGACCAAATCGCCGCCGAAGCGCAGGGCCCTTTTGGAAAAGAGATGATCCGCTAGGTTATGGTGCCGTGACTTTGAGCCTTACGGAAAGCCCGGGCTTTCCGGCCATGGGCACGCTGAAGACATGCTGGCCGCTGCCGCCGGCGTCGGCGAGGGAAGTCCACGAACCGGGAGTCATCGTTGCGCTCCATTCCGCTCCATAGACGATTCCCGTCACGGATGCGGGTTGGTTGAAATGAATCACGAAATTTCCCCCGGTGATCTTTCCGGAGGGCAGCGGGGACGGGCTGCCCAGCGCGGGATTTTGGCCGAACGCGTATTCGAGAAGGTTCACCATCCCGTCTTTGTCGAAGTCGAACAGATTCGCGCCGTCACCGGAGTTGTCAGGGCTGCCAAACCAGGTCTGCCGCCAGCCGGCCAGTGTGACCGGGCTGATGCCCTCAAACCGGGCCACGGCAAAATCGTGATTGAATCCGCTCCCGGAAAACCCGGCCATGAGAATCCGGCCATCCGCCTGCACAGTGAGGGCACGCATGTCGTCCTCCGTGCCGGCGTTGCCGAGCGGGACAATGACCCCGCCCTGGCTTCCAAACGAGGCATCCAGCGTGCCTCCGGCGGTGAGGCGCGCCAGGGAAGCGTAGTTGCTTCCATTATACCTGGATGTTCCCCCCGCGACGACTTTGCCGTCTTCCTGCACGGCCACTCCATAGGCGGTGTCCGTGGCTCCGCCAAAATCGACGGTGGATTTGCCGGAGACGCCGAACCCTGAATCAATGTCGCCGTTGTTCCTGCAGCGGATGATCGCGTAGTCCGTTCCCGCCAAACCGGCGGCAAGGATCTTCCCGTCGGGCTGCAGAGCTACGCTGCGGGCGATGTCGGCTGTGTTGCCCGCTCCCACGGGGTAACTTACGCGGCCTCCCGTCCCGAATCCGCCGTCCGGCGTGCCGTTGGGAAGATAGCGTCCGATCGCGAAGTCTGTGTTTCCCGCCGCCAGAGAACGCCCTGCCACCACAATCCTTCCGTCCGCCTGGAGGACCATGCTGTACGCATACCATTCCGTGCCGGTGGAAGCGCCGCTTACGATGCCGCCCGTGCCAAAGCCGGGGTCCGGCGCGCCGGCGGCCTCGTAACGCACGAGAGCGAAATTCGAGCGGTGGTCCCCGGCCACTACGATCTTTCCATCGGGCTGCACGGCCACTGCGAAAGCGTGGGCGTTGAAGCCGCCGCCGATGTCCGTGGTCACCTTTCCGCCGGTGCCAAACCCGGAATCAAGCGTGCCGTCCGGCAGATAGCGGACGACGACGAAATCCGTGGAATTTCCAATCAGGGCGTAACCGGCCAGGACGATCTTTCCATCCTGCTGGAGAGCGAGACACGTTGCGAAGACGCCCCCGCCGCCAATGGGCGTCGTTACCTTTCCGCCGGTGCCAAAGCCTGTATCCAGCGTCCCTCCGGGAAGATAGCGCACCAGCGCAAAGTCATCGCTGCTTCCGTTCGAGGCGGTGCCGCCGACTACGATTTTGCCGTCGCTCTGCACCGCCGCACAGGTGCCGAGATCATCGCCGGCCGTGCTCACCGGAGTCAGCATCACGCCCCCGTTTCCAAAGTTTGGATCGAAATCACCGGGCTTTCCCTGAGCGGCGGACAAGCCTGCGGCGAGGATTGCCGGCAGCGCCCGGCACCGGAGAATTTTGTTAGTACGCCGATGCCGGCGGTTCGGATTCATCTCCCTAAGGTGTATCATTCGCGGAGGGAATGACAATCCGCATTCCGCCGCGGCGGGCGGGGCGGGAACCACGCGCGTGCGGACTTGTCACCAAAGGAGGTGCCCGGCAGTGTGGGCCCATGCGCTTCCTGCTCTTATTCCTTTTGATCGCCGCGACGGTGTCCGGCGAGCCGGTGAAATTCGATGCTGTTTCTGCGAAGACCGGTCCGTGGTCGGAGGCCGCGACGTGGGGCGGGCGGATGCCGCAGCCGGGCGAACGGGTGCAGATCAGGGCGGGGCACACTGTCACCTATGATGTGGAAGCCACGGCTGCCCTGAGGCTGATCCATGTGGCGGGCACGCTCACCTTCTCCCGTTCGAAAAACACGCGGCTTGAGGTGGGACTGCTGCGCATTACTCCCGGGGAGGCCTGCAGTGAAGATGGATTCGACTGCCACGACGACGCGCCGCTGGCGAAGGGGGATGCGGTGCCGGGCCTGGAGATCGGCACGCCGGAAGCTCCCATCCCGGCCGGGGTGACCGCCATGATCCGGCTGCGTTATTTTGAAGGGATGAATCCGGAAACGCTGCCCGCCATCGTCGCCTGCGGCGGGCGCTGGGACATTCACGGCGCGCCCCTGCCGCGCACATGGCTGAAACTGGCGTCCACGGTAAAACCGGGTGTCAGCGAAGTGACACTCGAACAGGCTCCCGCCGGCTGGCGCACGGGCGACCGCATGATCATCACCGGTTCGAAAGAGGACGACTATCTGAAGGCCGCGAAAAAGGCAGGCTCCGGAGCGTTTGCAGGTGCCACGGAGGAGCGGATCATTACCAAAATCGACGGTTCCACAGTGTCCTTCGATCAGCCCCTCGAGTTCGTCCATTTTGGCGAGGGGATCATGCGCAGCGAGGTGGCGCTCCTGTCCCGCAACGTCATCGTGGAAAGCGCCGATCCCGCCGGCGTGCGCGGCCACACCATGTATCACCGCGATTCCTCCGGAGGCATCAGCTATGCGGAGTTCCGGCACCTCGGAAAACGGGGCGTGCTCGGAAAATACGCGATCCATTTTCACCTCGTGCGCGACACGATGCGCGGCAGTGGTGTCACGGGTGCCAGTGTGTGGGATTCCGACAACCGCTGGATCACGGTCCACGGCACAGATCATCTGCTGGTGCGTGACTGTGTGGGCTACCGTTCCCGCGGGCACGGCTATTTTCTGGAGGATGCCACGGAGCAATGGAACGTCTTTGACCGCAATCTTGCAGTGCAGGCAATCGCCGCGAAACGCCTGCCAAAACAGATACTGCCGTTCGATGCCAATGACGGCGCGGGCTTTTGGTGGGCAAACGGACGCAATACCTTCACCCGCAATGTCGCCTGCGAAAACGATGAATACGGATTCCGTTTCGAGTTGCGCAAGGCCAGTAATTTTGACACCTCGCTTCGTCTGCGCGGTGTGGACGGAAAACCGGAGGAGTGCGACGTGCGCACGCTGCCCTTTGTCCGCTTTGAGGACAATGAGTCGCACACGGAGGGCCTCTACAGCTTTAATTTGGGGGATGACAAAAACGGCGAAATCCACGGTGACCGCGCCCACCCGTTCATCGTGCGCAATCTGCGCGCGTGGGAAACGCACTATGTCATCCGGCCCAATGTGCAGTTTTTCCTTTGTGAGGGCGTGCGGGTGAAAAACGCCGTCTATGGCGTCTACCACCCGGACTACGATGCCCATGTGTATCGCGACCTCGATTTCGACAATATCAACAGCGAGCCCATCAACCGCGGGCACGACGATGAGAGCATCCAGTATGGGGATTTCACGTATGAGCGGCTGCGGCTGGTCAACTGCCGCGTGGGCCGCGATCCTCTCATCCAGCTTGCCTGCACGGCGCCAAAGGAGGGCGTCGCCGGTCACTTCCGCGACCTGCACATTGAGAACTCGCGCTCCGCGACCAATGTCGTCGACCTTGGCGGCGGTCCGAGAAATGAGAAACTGGAGCACCCGGTCAGCTATTACTTCCACGAATCCGGAACCATCCGCCGGGTGGTCAGTGCGAAGTTTCCGGAAACCACAAAGTCCGGGGGATTCGTCCATGTAACCAACTGGACCGGTCCGGATGTCCTTGCCGCTGAGGTGAAGGATGTGCCGTTCCCGGTTCTGCTCGAGCCGAAAGACGATCTTCCGCCCGCAACACTGATTACCCGGGTGCGGCGCGAAGGCGATACGCTGCACCTCCGCGGGGTGACCCAGGACAACGGCAGGGTCGCTTCCGTCTTGATCAATGGCAGCGCCGCAAAAATCATCTCTCAGCAGTCGGGGCTTGCCGATTGGGAGATTACGCTCCCCGCGACGGGCGAACTTGTTGCCAAGGCAAGAGATGAAGCGGGCAACGAGGAACGCTGGCTTCATGCCATTACCCTTCCGCGAAAATGAAATGGACATGAGGGAGAGCGGGCGGCAGGCTTTGCGGAAATCCAAGCAACCCAAGCCATGAAAACCCGTTTGTTCAGCATTCTTCTTTGTGTCCCGCCGTTCATTGCCGCGCCCGCCGGTGCTCAGGAGGAGAAGAAAGAAGCCCCCCGCGAGGAACGGCGGGAAGCCGCGGAGCGTGAGCGTCACAAGATCGAAGAAGCCGCTGCCGCGGCGCGAAAGGAAGTGGAACAGCACTTGAAAGCCGTGATGGAGGAGGCGGCAAAAGTCGAAGCGTCCGGAAAGCGGGAGGAGGCGGCCGCCATGCGCCAGCAGGCGGAGGAGGGAGCCCGCAAGGCCATGCAGGAGCGCGAGCGCGCTCTGAAGGCCCGCGTGGAGGCGGCATCCCGTCTGCCGCGCGAGGGTGCGGAAGCCCGCCGCGGAGACGGTCCTCCGCGGGAACTGCAAAACAAGCTTGGCCATATCGAACAAGCGATCGGGCACTTGCGTGAGGCCGGACTTCAGGATCCCGCGGAAAACCTTGTCCGGATTGCCGAGCGCATGCGCAATGCGGCCCGCAGCGGCGAGGGCGATTCCCGCCGCGATCAGCCGCGGCGCGAAGAAGTCAGGCGCGAGGAGGTGAAACGGGAGGACGGCCGCCGTGAGGATCGCCGTCCGGACGGTGACGTGGAAGCCCTCCGCCGTGAAGTCCAGGAACTGCGCCAAGCCATCCGTCAATTGAACGAGAGGCTGCCGCACTAACAAAATCGAAAAGCGGCGGGCTGGCCGGTCACTTCTTCATGTCCAACCAGATGCCGTATTTCAG
>DATAIE010000630.1:0-5773 GCA_036262875.1 Verrucomicrobiales bacterium | reverse complement strand
ACGAGGATGTGGGCATCGACGGCCTCGCTCTCAAGTTCAAGCCGTGGATGGGCGACAAGGTGAAGCCATTCATCACGGTGGCTGCGGCACCGATCTTCAATACAGACCTGAACTTCTCCAGCAATCAGCCGGCAAAGTTCGACAGCACGGACAAGTATCTGTATGCGGCCCAGTTGGGGGCGGATTTCAAACTGGCGAAGGACCTCACCGGTCGCCTTTCCGCCGCCTATTACATCTTCGACGGGGTGGAAGGAAAGCTCTCCACTCCGTACACGCCTATCAATGCGCAGGACGCGGGAGACACCGACAACACACGTCCCTCCTTCGCCCAGCGCGGAAATACCTACCGCCCTCTGCGGCAGATCATTCCGGATGCCACCAACGGCTTTGGCACTACCAACCAATGGCAGTACTACGGGCTCGCGACGCCTTTCCGTCCGCTCACGGTCACCGGCAAACTGGACTGGGATCACTTTGAACCGGTACGCGTGACGGCGTATGCGGAGTACATCAAGAATACCGCATTCGACCGCGATGCCGTGGCCGGCATCGCCGTCAACAACCGCGGTCCGGTTCCGACGGGCGGCACCACCGGTGCATTCGAGGGCGGGGATACTGCATGGATTGCCGGTATCAAGGTGGGCCATGCCGCGCTCGATAAAAGGGGTGCCTGGCAGGCGGGATTTAATTACCGCCACGTGGAGTCTGACGCTGTGGTGGACGGCCTGGCCGACTCTGAATTCGGAGGCGGCGGCACCAACGTCAAAGGCTGGACCCTCGGCGGGACCTGGGCGCTCTCAAAGAGCACTGCGTTTGGTGTCTCGTGGCTGAGTTCCAGCCAGGTGGCCGGCCCCCCGCTCAAGACAGACTTCTTCCAGGTAGACTTCAAAATCAAATTCTAGCCATGAAACGTATCCGCCTTCTCTCTCTCTGTGCCTTCCTGCTGCCTGCGGTTTCCACTATCCGTGCTGATGACGCCTCGGAGGCCAAAACGCGTGAGAACCTTAAAAACGTCACGCTTCAACTCCGCGCCGCTCAGACTGAGAAAGCAGCCCTCCAGGCGGCTCAGGCCGAAATGGATGCTAAAAACAAAACCCTGGATACTCAGGTCAAGGAACAGGGAAAGCGGCTCGCCCAACTGGACACGGACTTGAAAACAGAAAAGGAAAAGGCCGCAGAAATTCAGGGAAGGCAGAACGCGGAAATCAAGCGGCTCAAAGAGGAACTGGCGCAGCACAAGGTGTCGCTCGACAAGTGGCAGACCTCTCACGCGACCATCACGGAGATCGTGAAGAAGAAAGAAAATGAGCGTGCCAAACTTCAGATCAAATCCGCCGAGCAGGAACGGAAACTGGCGGACTGCCGTGTGAAGAACGCCGAGCTGTACACTCTCGCGACAGAGATTCTGGAGCGCTACCAGCGCTTTGGCATCGGAGAGGCGCTGGCGGCGCGCGAACCCTTCACAGGGAACGCCAAAGTGAAGCTGCAGAACATCGTGCAGGACTACGGGGACAAGCTGCTGAAGCAAACGGCCAAACCATGAACCGCTCCTTCCGGCTCCTCTCTCTCGTTTTCGGCGCGCTTTGTTCAGGTGCCGGCGGGGGGCGTGCGGAGCCGGCGGACCCAAAAGTAAAAGCGGATGAAGTCATGGCCTCCGTCGCGCTGCTCGACGCGCGCGAACAGGCCGCTCTGGCGGAGGACCCCGCCCTGCTCAAGCAACTGGTGCAACTCACGCTCGGACAGCGCCTGCTGTTGCACGAAGCCCGCGCCGCAGGGTGGAATGAGCGCCAGGAGGTAAAGGCAAAGATCGAGCGCGCGAAGGACACCGTCCTGGCGGAAAGCTGGCTGCAGTCAGTGTCCGCGCCGCCTCCGGAGTATCCGGGCGAAGCCGAAATTAAGGAGGCCTACGAAGCGCAGAAGGCGGCACTCGCCACTCCGCGGCAGTTTCGCATCGCGCAGATCTTTATCGCCTGTCCGCCAAACGCGGACAAAAGCGCGACCCGCAAAGCGGAAGCCAAACTCGCCGCCGTCACCAAAAAGCTGGCGGCTTACGAAATCGATTTTGCCACCATTGCACGCACAGACAGCGAAGACACTGCGAGTGTTTCCAACGGAGGCGAAATAGGCTGGCTCGCGGAGGCGCAGGTGCAGCCGGAACTCCGTCCGCTGATCACCCGGCTGATGAAGCATGAAATGTCGAAGCCCGTGCGGCTCGCCGACGGCTGGCACATTTTGAAGTGCCTCGACCGGCGGGAGGCCGGCACCCCCACCCTCCAGGAGGTTCGCAGTCGAATCGCCACCCAGCTCCGCGCCGCAAAGACGAAGGCCAACCGCGAGGCGTATGTGGCCAAACTTCTCGAAGCGAATCCGGTGACCGTGGACGAGGCGGAACTGGCGCGCCGGTGTGCAAAGGCCGCGGAGAATTCAAGTCCGCCGGAACCCGGTGCCAAAGAGATTTCAAGTATCAACCCTCAACCGCCGGAGAAGGCCGCAGGCCCGCCTGGCAATCCAAGCGACTAACCAAACCAAAGGTATGAATCCGCAGTCCCCCGCCCGCATCTTCATCCCCGCCACCTGGCCCCGTCTTTCCACCGCGCTCGTCCTCGCGATCAGCGGCTCCGGCTATGCCGGTGACCTGCTTCGCGGCGGCGGTTATACAGCGCCTGCGCCGCGTGCGGCCTCCGGCAATGAAGCCGGCAGCGTCCAGGCAAACCAGGCGCGCACCGCAGCCCAGGATGCTCTGGCCCGCACCACGCAGGTGCTCACGTCAGTGAAGACCCTGCAGCAGTCCGCGCGCGATGCGGCCGCGCAGCAAAACAGTGCGCGCCCGGATCTGCCCACCGTTTCCAACGGGCTCGGCAATGGCGGTCTCAAAGTAGCTGCGGGAGCCGCCACAGGCAGTGCTCTTTGGTCCGGTGCGAATCTGCCGGTGCAGACGACGAACACTGCCGCCGCCAGGTTTACAGAGAAGGTCACGATCAAACAGACATCGCAGCAGGCGGTTCTGACGTGGGATACGTTCAACGTGGGCCTGAAAACGGAATTGGTATTCGACCAGTCCGCCGGCGGGGCAAGCCGCAGCCAGTGGATCGCCTTCAATACGGTGAACGATCCCTCCGGGGTTCCTTCGCAAATTCTCGGTTCCATCAAAGCGGACGGCCAGGTCTACGTCATCAATCAGAATGGCATCATCTTTGGCGGCGCGAGCCAGGTGAATACGCATGCGCTCGTGGCCTCGGCTCTGCCGTTGAATCAAAATCTGGTGGACCGCGGCCTGCTGAACAATCCGGATTCGCAGTTCCTCTTTTCAGCGCTGCCGCAGCCTGCGGGGAAGAACACTCCCGCGATGACCCCGGCGACCGGCTACGCGCCGAATGGACGCATTGGCGATGTGGTGGTGCAGGCGGGCGCTCAACTGGTCAGCCCCACCAGTGCGGACAAGGTGGGCGGGCGCATCGCACTGATCGGCCCTAACGTGACCAACGCGGGCAGCATCGAGACGCCGGACGGTCAGACGATCCTCGCCGCCGGTCTTCAGGCGGGATTCGTGGCACATGACACCAACGACCCCACGCTGCGTGGCCTGGATGTTTATGTCGGCGCGGTGACCGACCCGGCCTCCATCATTCCCGCCTATGCGGGGACTGCGGTGAACAGCGGTCTTATCAGCGCCATGCGCGCGAATGTCACCGTGACCGGAAAAAATGTCAGGAACGAGGGCGCTATCGACAGCAGCACCTCCGTCTCGCTGAACGGCCGCATTGACCTCAACGCAAGCTATGACGCCATAAGCACGAACGGAATCGACCAGGCGCCGCCGTTTCTTTATCAAAACAACAGCACCGGCACCGTTTCGCTCGGCGCAGGCAGCATGATGCGGATCCTGCCGGAACTGGCGAGCACGGAAAAGGTGGTCGGCACGAAGCTGGCGCTGAATTCCAAGGTGAATATCACCGGTCTGGCGGTGCACATGGAGGAGAATTCCACGCTCCTCGCTCCGAGTGCCGATGTCGTCATGAATGCCGGTGTCTGGGCCTATCTTCCCTCACCGACTTCGCCGCAATCCGATTTCCTCCAGCGCAACGGGCAGATCTATCTCGATAGCGGTGCCATTCTCAGCGTGGCGGGCACCGCGGGCGTCAATGTCGCGGCCTCGCAGAACTTTGTGACCGCCGAGCTTCGTGCCGCCGAACTGGCGGACTCACCGCTGCTCCGCGACAGCGCGCTGCGCGGCCAGAGCGTCGTGGTGGATATCCGCAACACCGGCACCTACAACGGCCGCACCTGGGTTGGCTCTCCCATCGCCGATGTCTCCGGTTATGCCAATCTCATCCAGCGCACGGTGGGAGAACTCACTGTCGCGGGAGGCACGGTGAAAATGAATGCCGGGGATTCATTCGTAATGCAGTCGGGAGCTACCGTCGATGTTTCCAATGGATGGATCAACTACACCGGCGCTTCCGTGCAAACCACACGCCTGCTTTCGAACGGACACGTGGTGGACATCGCCCAGGCGACACCGGATCGCGTTTATGATGGCGTTTTCAAAAACAAAGCGACCTCCGGTCACGATCAATGGAACCTTCCGGAATCCTTCCCGGGAGCCATCGGGCCTAACGGTGAGCACACCGATCCCGGCGGGCTTTTTGGCGGCAGCGGCGGTTCCCTTTCCATCACAGCGCCGGGAATGGTGCTCGACGGACACCTGACCGGCACGACGGTCACTGGACCGGGACAGCGGAGTCAGCTTCCGAAGCTCAGTGAACTGACGCTCAATTTCCAGCGGCGGGAGGCCATCGCTCCTCAGTATTATCCGGAGTCCCCCACGCCTCCGGCCATCACCTTCTCAGAAACGGGCAGCCTGCCGGCAGCGGGTGCCTTCACGCTGGATGCCAACGGCAAGCCGCTGCCTCTTGACGCCGCGCGCCTCGCACAGGTCATCCTTTCGCCTTCATTGCTGGCGGGAGCCGGATTCGGATCGTTGACGGTCAACAACGGTCTGGGAGACATCACCGTCCCCGCAAACGTCACGCTGACGGCGCCGGCTCAGGGAACCATCGCCTTGAGCGCTGCGAACGTAACGATAGAGGGCAGTCTCTCCGCACCGGGCGGCACCATCAATCTCACAGCGTACGCGGCCTCACCGTTTGAGGCCGCCAAGGCCAACGCGGACAAGTCTCTTGGCAAGCCGGCCGCGATTGCCGGGCATGGATCCGTTAAGCTCGCCTCCACCGCCTCGATCAACACGGCCGGTCTCCTCGTGGATGACCGCCTTGTTCCGGACGGAACAGCGACCGGGCCGCTGACGGTCAACGGCGGTTCTATTTCGATCAACGGTTACAACACCCTGCTCAGCGAAGGCAGCATCCTCAATGCCTCGGGCGGTGCCTCCGCCGGAACGGCCGGCAAAATCACTTACGGCACCGGCGGCAGTATCACCGTGAAGGGCGGAGTGGATCCCAATGTTCCGGAAATATTGGGAGGGCATTTAACACTCGGCTCGACATTGTCGGCCATGTCCGGCGGTCGCGGAGGATCGTTGTCCGTCACAGCGCCCGCCATTCAAGTGGGCGGAACGACGACAAACCCGGATGTGCTGCTGCTGCAGGCGTCCTTCTTCAACCAGGGTGGTTTTACAAACTACGCCCTTACCGGATACGGCCTCGCCACGGGCACCGCAGGGCAGTTCACACCGGGGATCAATGTGGCGGCGGGCACACAGATCAACCCGACGGCGCAAAGCTGGCTGGCCGACACCTGGGTGCGGGGCACT
>DATAIE010000629.1:0-4611 GCA_036262875.1 Verrucomicrobiales bacterium | reverse complement strand
TGGGCGAGGCGGCGCAGCACGAAGAGGGAGGCCGTTTCGCAAATGCTTTCCTCAAACCAGAGGTTTCCTTTCCAGTCGTCGTCGAAGTTGCAGAGAATGTGGCAGAACTCGTGCGCGACCTGATAGGTATACTGACACCAGTAGAGATCCTGCGTGTCGAGCAGGACGACGATTTCCTTCATGGAGTTGCGCCGGTATTGAACGATGGGGCCCTGACGTCCGCGGAGCACGAGGATGGGTTCGAGTTTCCGGTTCGGGAAATAGCGCCAGAGCTCGGCGATCGCTGAATCGATGACGGCCTTCACATCTGCCGGGGAGGCCTTGCCCCAGCCTTCCGGGGCGAGCCGCCATACGGGCGGTGCCGCCTCTGCGGCGAGACCCACCTGCGGGATGGCACCGGCGGCAGCGGTGAAGAGAAACCGTCGTCTCGAAAAGATCATTTCCTGGGGAGGTGTTTGTCTGCGAAATCGAGATACGCGGTCCAGTCCTCGCGGGTTACATCGTGAGCGCCGGAACGCAGACAATAGCCGATGGTGCCGCTGGAAAGCGTGCCGGCGGGCGGCTGCTCCTTGGCCTCCATGCCGGAAGTGCCGAGCAGTTTGTAAACCGGACTGGCATTCAACCCGCCTAGGAACTCCCCCTTTGGATCAGCCCACTGATCCTCCGTGGCACTCGTGATGAGGACGGGACGCGGGGCGATGAGTGAAATGATCTGGTGAGAGTCGAACGGGAGATCCTCCTCCTTGTCCGAGTATTTCGTGAAGTTGCCGCAGAACCAGTGAGGGAAAGAGGTATTGAGCCGGGCGACGGTTTCCCCGAAGATGCGTTTATTCAGCGCCGCTCCGCCCGCGCCGCTGTCATTCGAGATGACCATGGCGAACCGTTCATCGGTGGCTCCGGCCCAGAGAGCGGTTTTCCCAAGGCGGGAATGGCCCTGGCAAATGACGCGCTTTGCGTCCACCAGGGGCTCCTTTTCCAGATAGTCCATGCCCAGCCGCATGCCCCATGCCCACGCGGCAATGCTCCCCCACGTGGACCCGGTGCGGGCCGCCTCGATTTCGGGATAGAGCGCGTGAACCCCGTTTTTCCAGTGATCGTCGAAGTCGGGATCGATGTCGCAATAACAAATGGTGGCGACCGCGTAGCCGCGGCTGGCGGCATATTCGATTTGCCAGCGGCCGGCCTCGCAGCCGCGGGAGGCTTCCGTGGCATGGTTGCTGGCAATGCCGGCCTTTTTGTCGTCGCGCAGCCACGAGCGGCAGAGACGGATGCCAGGGTCTTTGTGAGCGCCCTGATTGCCGTTAAAGTTGAGGCCAAAGACGACCGGTACGGGTCCCTTTGCCTGGGAAGGCACATAGAGCAGCAGGTCCATGAACGGGCCACCGGGTTTTCCATCGAGGGAAATGGCAACCTGTTTGCGGAGGACGTTGCCTTCGAGAGCGGGGGTGGCCGGCTCGACCACTTTGAAAGACAGTGCGGGACGCGGTGGTGCCTGGCCGAACATTTCCTTTTCGATGAGCGCCAGAGTCTCGGGCCGGCGCTTGCCGGCCCAATCCGCAGCCGTTTTCACTGCCGTGCCGTCCGCGCAGAGCAGGGGATCGGGCAGTTGGTAGGGAGGCACTTTGGATTCGTCCTGATTGATGCCCGCCGGCGCAGCGGCGGCGCTGGAGACTGCGGCGGCAAGGATAAGCATGGAAAATCGCATGGGGGGAACGTTCAAGGTTCTGTTTCGGGAATCCGGAGTGAACACTGAATTGGGAAAAACTCCAAGGCGAAGGTGGAGGAAGGAAAAACGGGGAATATTTGACGTTTTCCGTGCCGGGGGAACCTTGGGCTCTCAACCAACAACCGCGATCCGATGAATGCACCCACTCACCTTTCCGGCGAGATCACTCCAGAGGAACTCCATCACTGGCTGGACAGCGGCAAACCATTGATGCTGCTGGACGTGATGGGGACGGATTGTTTCGGGGAGGGGCACATCGCCAGCGCGGTGCAGGCCTGCGTGTACGAGACTGCCTTTATGGGGCAGGTGGAAAGTCTGAACGCGGACAAAGGAGCGTCCGTCGTCGTCTATGGCACCGGGAAGCCCTCGCTCGCCTCGCAGGTGGCGGCGGAGAAACTGAGGGACGCCGGCTATTCTCACGTGTATGAACTGCGCGGAGGACTCGACGCCTGGCGGAGCGCGGGATATCCGGTCTCAGGTGACGCGGCGAAACCCGAAGCGGCGGCTTTGTCAGGGAAATGGGTGCTGGACGTGGAAAAGAGCGTGGTGCGATGGACGGGCAGGAATTTGCTCAACCACCACGAAGGCACCGTGAATTTCCGCGAGGGGGAGATCGAATTGAAAGACGGGAAACTGGTGCGGGCGGGGTTCACGGTGGATATGGGAACGATCCGGAACGCGGACCTGACCGACCCGGACTGGAATGCCATGCTGATCCGGCATTTGATCGACGCAGATTTTTTCCATGTGAAGCAGTGGCCGGATGCCTCCTTCGAAATGAAGACCGCGACACCCATCGCGGACGCAAAGCCGGGCTCGCCCAACTATCGTGTGAGCGGAGATTTTACCCTGCGGGGACAGACCCACGGGATCGAGTTCGAGGCGGTGATCGGAGACTCGGAGGGGGTGCTGGCCGGGCAGGCGGAGTTTGATTTGGACCGCACACGCTGGGGCGCGCTCTACGGATCAGGGAAGTTCTTCGACAGACTGGGGAAGCACCTGGTGAATGATTTGGTGCATCTGCATTTGAAGATTCTGGCGAACAAAAAGGGAGGTTGAACGGCGGATTACCTGAAGGGAGAATTTTTGGACAAGGAGGAAGCGGAGGAAGCAGAGATTCAAAGGGTTGGCTTGGTTTCCGGATCAAGGTTCATGGTTGCATTGAGAGGGGAGGACGGAATGCTGGGCGGATGGACAATGCCCTTTCTGATCTTCTCACCGTTCTCCGTTTCCCAAGTATCTCGACGAAAAGTGAAAATGCAGGCGATTTACGGGATTGTGCGGACTGGATCGCGGCAAAGCTGACGGGAATGGGACTGGAGACGGCGATCCATCCGACAGCGGGGCATCCGGTGGTGCTGGCGAAGAGCAAGCCGGTGGCGGGGAAGCCGACGGTGCTGATCTACGGACACTACGACGTGCAGCCGGTGGACCCGCTGGACCAGTGGGAGTCGCCGCCGTTTGAGCCGGTGATTAAGGAGGGACGGATTTTTGCGCGGGGGGCGACGGATAATAAGGGGCAGTTCATGGCGCACCTGTGCGGGCTGGAAAAGGCGCTGAAGGAGGAGGGAGGCCTGCCGTTGAATGTGATTTTCCTCATCGAGGGCGAGGAGGAGATCGGGAGTCCGAACCTGGCACCCTTCCTGGAAGCACACCGCGACGAATTGAAGTGTGACATCGTGGCGATTTCGGATTCCGGAATGGTGGGGCCGGGGGTGCCGACGTTCACCTACGGGCTGCGGGGAATCGCGTGTGCCGAGATCGTGGTGCATGGTCCGGCGATCGATTTGCACAGCGGGATCTTTGGCGGATCGGTGGCAAATCCCAATACCATCCTGTCAAAGCTGGTGGCGGCGGTGCACGACAACGAGGGCCGCGTGAAAATCCCGGGATTTTATGGAGACGTCAGACCCGTGCAGGCGTGGGAGAGCGAGGCGTGGTCGAAACTGCCGGGCGCGGAGGAAACACTGCGTCTGACCGGCGTGCCAAAGCTGTGGGGCGAGGCGGGATACTCTGACCTGGAGTGCCGCTGGGCGCGGCCAACCGCTGAGGTGAACGGGATCGGCGGAGGGTATCAGGGAGAGGGATCGAAGACGGTGATCCCGCGGAGCGCGTTTGCGAAGTTCTCCTTCCGGCTCGTGCCGGATCAGGATCCGGGGGATATATTGAAAAGGGTGGAAGCGTATTTTAAATCGATATGCCCGGATACAGTGAGGCTGGAGGTGAAGCTGGGCCACAGTGGAAAGCCGTATGCGATGGACCCTGGCTCCGCGTTTGGAAAAGCAGCGCAGCGCGCGCTGGAGGCCACCTTTGGCCGGGAGACGGCGCTCATTCGAGAGGGCGGCAGTATTCCCATCGTGCAGAGCTTCAAGGACATTCTGGGGGTCGAAACCCTGTTGCTGGGACTGGCGCTGCCGGATTGCCAGATCCATGCGCCGAATGAGAACTTCACGATCGAAAACTACGAAGCGGGCATCCGGCTGAATCAGCAGTTGTTGAAGGAGATCGCGGGAGTGTGAGAGGCGGGCTGGCCGATGTCGTTTTCAGCCGGGCGGAGTTGTATCACTACACGCGGATGTTAGGAAACAACTCCGCTTCGTCTCTTTCATCACCCCGGGCGCAGAGGCGAAGCATCTTGATGCCGGCTTCCATTTCGTCGTGCACAACGTTGTCCGGGTCCAGTTGGCGGAGCATGGCGGCTTCGTGAGGGAAGCGGGCGCGGCACATGGTAAGGATGGCGGGATTCCGCTCGCGGGCGATGGTGATGGCGGCGCGGGCGATTTCCGCGTGGGGGAAGGAGATAATGATCATGCGGGCGCGCGTGACGCCCGCGAGTTCCATAGTGTCGGCCTGGGAGATATCGGCAAAGAGGACGGGATGGCCTT
>DATAIE010000628.1:0-2401 GCA_036262875.1 Verrucomicrobiales bacterium | reverse complement strand
CCTCCTCCTGACACCTCCCGGCGGCACCGCATGGCTGCGCACGAATGCGCTCTCCTCCGCCGTCCGCCGCGCGGAAGTGATCGATGCTGTGGAAAACGGCGCCCCCCGCCCCGGGCAGGACTGGCGGGATCTTCCCATGACAAAGCAGGCGGACGGACGCTGGTCCTGCGCCCTGACACTTTGCGACTCCGGCAGCTTCGAAGCCAAGGCCTACTGGCTTTCCGAAGGGTCGGACACGCCCGTCTGGGCGGAAGGCGGCAACGGTAACCTGCGGATGAAGGTGCAGCCCCGCTGGACCGCGGCGTGCTGTTCCGTGTATTCCGCTTTCGTGCGCATGTTCCGTCCGGTGCCGCCGGAGGAACCACCCGGCATCCCGGCGATGGATGCCGCGGGCTGGACCGTCATTCCTCCCTCCGGCACCTTCCGGGCGCTGGCGGATGAGCTTCCGCACATCATCGATGTGATGGGCTTCCGCATCGTGATGCTGCTGCCTCCGTTTCCCGTGCCCACCACGCATGCACGCATGGGCCGCTTTGGGAGCCCGTTCGCCGCGATGGATTATTACACCGTCGATCCCGCCTGCGGCGTGCATGACCTGCGCACCACACCGCTGGAGCAGTTCGGGGAACTCAGCGACGCGATTCACGCGCGCGATGCCCGCCTCTTCATCGACGTCCCCATCAATCACACCGGATGGGCCTCACGGATCATGCAGCACCATCCGGAGTGGTTCAAAAGAAACGCCGGCGGTGAGTTTCATTCCCCGGGCGCATGGGGAGTCACGTGGGCGGACCTCGTGGAACTGGACTACACGCACCGCGACCTCTGGCGTGAAATGGCGGAAGTGTTCCTCTACTGGTGCCGCCGCGGAGTCGACGGCTTCCGCTGCGACGCCGGCTACATGATTCCCGTGCCGGTCTGGGAGTACATCACGGCCAAAGTGCGCCAGGAGTTTCCTGACACGATTTTTCTGCTGGAAGGTCTCGGCGGCCCCATCGCCGTCACGCTGGAACTGATCACGAACGGCGGACTCGACTGGGCCTACAGCGAACTGTTCCAGAATTATGACCGCGGAGCCATCGACTGGTATCTGCCTCAGGCGATCTCCCACAGTGCCACGCACGGGCTGCACATTCATTTTGCCGAGACTCACGATAACAACCGGCTCGCCGCCCGCAGCCCTGTCTGGGCCAGAATGCGCGCGGCCCTGAGCGCTCTCGCCTCCCCGTCCGGCGCATGGGGCATCACGTGCGGCGTGGAGTGGCTCGCGAAGGAAAAGGTCCATGTTCACGGGGCCTCTCCTTTGAATGCGGGTGCGGAGCCAAATCTTGTCAGGGACATCGCCGCTCTCAATCAACTTCTCGCGGAACATGCCGCCTTCCACTCCGGCGCGGCTCTGAAAATCATCACCCGCAGCGAAGGTCCGGTGCTCGTTCTCCGCCGCATCCCGGCCGCGGGAGGTCAGTCCGTCCTGGTGGTCGCCAATCTCAGTGATGAGAGCACCGTCACGGCCCGGTGGAATGCCTCCGGGTTCACCCCCGCCCGGCCCGGCCACTGTCTGTGGACGGGTGTTCCCCTGACCGTTAGTGAAGACGGGGGACTCCTCTCTCTCGATCTCCCCCCCGGGGCGGTCTATTGCCTTCCCTCGCCGGAGCCGCCGGCGGTGCTGCCCGCTCCGGTTCCCGTGTCACTGGCGGAGGCTACAGTGGTCACCCTCCCGCGGGATGACCGGCGCACCATTGTCTGGCCGGAGGGGGATGCCCTCGTGGTCGTCGCTCCGGCACCGTTCCAGGCCACGCTGCAACGCGGAGAAACGGTGGTCTGCACGGCAGACAGCACTCCCTTTGCGGGGAACCTGCATGCGGCCCGTATGCCGTTCACACCGGCGGATGCGCTGCACGTGCATCTGCATCAGCAGGGGACGCTGACGAGAGTGCGTGTTTCTCTGACTCAGCCGGGAGGTCCCATGTCCCTCGCCTCCGCGCTCTCGGGTGAAGAAGTCCGCGCTTCTCCTAACCTCCACCTGCTGCTGACAAACGGCACCGGGGCCATGACCCATGTCCGCGCCGCGTGGGGCACGGTCCACACGCAGTATGATTCGCTCCTTGCGGCCAATCCGCATTCGCTGGTGCCGGTAGACCGCCGCATGCTGCTCAACCGCTGCCGGGCGTGGATTGTCCGGCGCGGCTATTCCACGGAACTGTGCGCCGCGTGGACGACTTCGGTGCGCCTGCTTTCTCCCGGTCATGCCGCATGGGAATTTCATCTGCCCTGCGGCGACGGTCACTGGATCGATCTCACCCTCACGGTTCATCTCGTGGCCGGGGAAAACCGTTTGCTGATTCATTTCGAACGCACGGGCGGCAGCGACGACACCGCCACACTCATCGTCCGCCCTGAT
>DATAIE010000627.1:0-13752 GCA_036262875.1 Verrucomicrobiales bacterium | reverse complement strand
AGAAGGAACTGGACGAGATCCTTCTCACGGCGGCGCAGATCGAAGAAACCCACAGTCATCGCAGGCGAGCCGGGGATGTTGACCATGAATGGCCCGCCCGCACCGTTGCCTACGAGGAAGCCGGAAAGTGGTGCCGGTTGGCCCGGAGCGCGGACTCCCACATGAGCGAAGGGCGTATTCGTCTCCGTGCTGTGGCAGCCATTGCACGTATTGAGGGCAAAGTCGTGACGCAGGATGTTGGGAACGGTGGCCCCGGTGGTGGCCCATGCAGGAGAGCCGCTGGTGATGCTGATCGGCGGCATCACGGCGCGTCCGCCAAGGAACGGCTGCTTTTGTCCTGATGGAAATCCCCATTCGAGCGGAACCTTGTGATTCGGAGGCATGGGAACGGTGGTGGAGATATAGTTCTGAAGCAGCGGCGTGCCGTCCACATCTTCACGCGGTGTTTGTTTGACCGTCACCGGACGGAGGTAACCGACGTCCGAGTCGTTGCAGAAGATTTTGAATTCACGCAGTTCCCATTGAGTGGGCGGCACGGTATTGGGCGGCGTCAGGAGGTTTTCGTTGGTCCGCAGTTGATTGAGCGCGCTGCCGTTGGGATTGGTGGGCTTAGCGTTGGCGAGAGCGAACTGATCGGTAATGCGCTGGAGCGCTTTGTTGTAATTTACGCCAAAAGGAATGCACTGAAGATTGGCCCACTCCTGGGCATAGGCGTGAAGTTGAGGACAGGAGTCTTTGGGAATGCAGTATTCAAAGATGACGAGGAAGGGACGGTCCGGGAGCGTGCCCTGTCCATTGCCGCCGCCGGCCACTGGCCCACCGGGATAATCAGGGTCTCCCGGATTTCCTGTTCTCGCGCTGCCGGTGAAGCCAAATACGAAACGGCCCTCTCCCGTGACGCAGCGGGATTCGCAGCAGTCGGTGGAAACTCCGCCGCCGTAGGAAACGTTCCCCCGCAGGTCCAGACGGTTGACGATGGCCAGGAGGCGGAACGGCGCCACCGCCATGTTTAGAGGCTTGCCCGGGCCGCCGCTCGCGTTTTCCCACACTTTCAGAATGGTGGCGATCATCTGCGCCTTCCGGTTGGGAACAGGATCGTCGTTGATGGACTGATCCACCTCCCATGAACGCAGCCAGCGGCGGGCGAAGTCGGACGGATCGATGCCCGTCAGCGGCAGATTGGCCATGTCGCTCATCAGCTTGCCAAAGGTCCAGGCTCCCAGCGGAGTTCCGGCGCCGGTCTCGGGATCGAAGGTGCGCTGCGGATCCTCCACTACGGAGAGATCGGTGATGAGCAATGTCTTCTGCCAGGTCGGAAGCTGGTTGCAGGGCGTGATCGGGGGAATGCCCGGCGGAGGCTGGGGCAGGGGAACGGGATTCGGCCCGATGACCGGGGGCAGCCCGATGGGAATCGGCAGCGGCACCGGCCGGCCGGCAATGAAGTCATCGAGGCGGCTTGCGATGCTCGACACGGATACCCCATCCGGTTTCAGCACGCGGCCTTCGAAGTTGTCGATCCGTGCGCCCGCAGGCTGTCCTTCCAGGATACCGCGCATGCGCTCGATCTCGAGCAGGTCCACCGGCAGCACACCATGAAACTTGCCGTCGCGGGCACCGGTGTCGCCTTCCAGTCCGTCGTCGCGCAGCAGCACGACTTTATCGCCGATGAAAAACGGCAGGATCGCAGGCACCACCTGCCCAGGTGCGAGGATCGCCTCCACCTTCACCTGAGTGCCGTCGAATCCTTGAGCCACCACACTGCTGAAGCGTGGCGGGTTTTCAGGAAGGTCGGGGATGATCGGTTTTACGACGGCGATGTTCCCGTCCGGGCGGCGTTGCCTGACAAATCGCCGCTGGGCGTCGATGGGGATGGGGGCTGCCACGCGCACGCCGGGAAGCGCTTCATGCAGCGGCACCCATGGACCGCCAGGCGAGGGTGCGACTTCCAGCACGCCGTTGCCGTCTGCGTCCACGACCATGGCTCCGTTTTCGATGCGGGCATGGATGGGATCGTCAGCCACGGCGGCAGGCACCTGAGCGGATGCGCTGCCTGACAGAGCGAGAGAGAGCAATGCAGATCGGAGCAGGAGCCCCTGCCGGTGCGATGCGGAGCGTGGGTGCTTTTTCATGTTTGGATAGTGGATGGAGGACAGCACGGGCCGGTCGCCTTCCGCCGCCGCACGGGCCGCGTTGATGGGACGGAAGGGAAGCCGGATCATGTCTGCGGGCGTTTTTGTTATGGGAGCTCCGCAGCCCGGATTGCGGCCCGGGGAAAACGAATGCTCACAGGGGCAATCGCAGGGCCCTCATCCGGTTGGCAATTTTGTGCAAAAAATTGCAGTGCTGTCCGGCGCTATGGCCGCCATCCCGCAGACTCGGCCATCCACGCTCCCGCCTGCGCCGCCCGCATGCCTGGGGCGAGTTTCATTGCAGCGGGTGATTTGAGCCAGGTGCGCTGGGCGAGCCACACGGCGGCGGAGGGAGACGTCCCGGACGCGAGTTGAGTATAGATGGCCCTAACCATTTCAGGGGCGGCGGCATCGTTCAGATCCCAAAGGGTGGAGGCTACAGTTCCGGCTCCGGCGATGAGGAACGCGTGGCGCAAACCTGCGAGTTGACCGCCCGCCTCCCAGTGACCGAGTCCGGTTTGGCATCCGGACAGAATGATCGCCGGGGATCCCGTGAGGGGCAGCGCGGCGGCGTCCGCAGAAAACAGGAGACCGTCTGCGTCCGGCGGGCGGCGGTGGCCAAGGACGAGATCGCGCAGCCCGGCGGAGCAATCGCTCATCACAAGACCTGCCCGCAGAAATGCGGCCCCGCCTTCCGCTTTGTCTTCGCAGGCAAATCCATGGCCCGCAAAATGAATGACGGATGGCCGCTCCACAGAATTGTCAGGAACAGCGAGCGCGGCTTCCCTGGCCTCCGGTGTCTCCATGGGAACAGCACTTCCCGCCACTGCACGAATCGCTGCCACTTCTGCGCTGACGCCGGGCAGGGCGGGCATTTCCTTCAGGTCCTGGACGAGTGACGGCGAGAGCAGTGAAGGAAGTGGATCCGTGAATTCCGGCAGCCCTGACGAAGGAGACTCTGCCGCTGCGAGCACACGCCACCGGTGCGTCGCGGGCGGAGGGCCGGACCGGCGGGGAAAGACGACCACTTCAATGTCAGGAAATGTCTCACAAAGCGGAGCGCCGGAGGGGCTGGCCAATACCGCCCATGGCACGAAATGCAGCAGGGCATCCGCGCGGAGAATGATCCCCGGCGGATTTTCCGCCGGGATTCCCAGGGGTGCCCAGAGCAGGTTGTATAACTGGGACAGTTGCCACGGCAGACTCGTCCGGCTGGCCGATTCGCTGCCGGCGGCCACGGCGTCGCGGGCGGCAGTGATGATTCGCCGCAGACGGTGCTCGATTAATGGAGCCGGACCAAGGTCCACCCAGCGGGACGGGCTGTGCCGGCTGACCAGCAGGGCTCCATAGCGTCCCTCCGCATTCCAGATGCTCCGGCCCTGGTAGGGTCGCCAGTGGACGAAATTGACGAACAGGGCCTCCGGCGGAAGCGCGGAACTCAGCTCCTCCGCGGTTGGCGCTTTGCGGGCGGGCGGTCCTGGGAAATGGTTAGGGTCAAGTTTCCATGCCTGCACCGTTTCCTTCGGTGTGCGGGTTTCCCAGCGGCGGCGGGAGAGAAGGATTTCAGGGACGGCCTCCTGTGCGGCCAGCACGGCGGAAAGGAGCGCGTCAGGATTGTCCGGTGCGAGCGCCGCTACGGGCGAGACAGGGTCAAGCGTGGCGTGAAATTCCAGCAGCCGTGATTCATCCGGCCAGACAGCGGCCTGTTCCATCCAGAGGATCGCGTTTTGCGAAGCTTCGACGGCGAGCCGTTTGGCGGATTCCCGGTCACCGGCATCGGTCGCAATGGCGGCGGCGGTAAGTGCGATTTGAATCCTCAGCGGATGAACGGCGGGAAGATGCCGTGTGGCCAGTTTTTCGGCGCGGGCCAGGGCGGTGGCAGCCAGTGCCGCTTCTCCGTTACGCTGCCGCGCGGCAGCCAGATTCAGCCATGGGGTCATCGCTTGTGGAGAAGCAGCGAAGACCGCAGCGTCCGGTGGCTCCAGCAGCGCCGCGAGCCGTTCCGCTGCTTTGCCCGTTTGGCCGTTGTCCATCCAAAGGGCCGCGAGGTTGTTCCATGCCGCCGCCTTTTCATCCGGTGAACCGCCGTGCGTTTGGAACCACGCGGCGGCGCTTTCCAGCAGCGGGCCGGCCTCCGCGGCGTGACCTGCCCGCAGAAGTGACTGACCGGTCTGGCCGTCGAGCGCCGCGATCATGGCGGGAGCGTCGCTGCCAAATGCCGCCGCGGCATCGCGAGCTGCGCGAAACTGTTTTACGGCTTCGTCCCATGCACCGGTCGTATGCGCATGAATGCCCAATCCACGCAGAGCGAAGCACCGCGCACCATCTCCTTCGCCGGCCTCTGTCAGGGCGCGCTCCCATTCCCGCCGGGCTTCTTCAGGCCGGCCCGTCTTGAGCAGCACTTCCGCGAGGGCGCTTCGTGAGATGGAGGCCATTGATCCCGTGCGGCCGGAAATCGCCCTGTTCAGCCACCGCCCGGCGGCGGCGAACTCTCCCTCCGCGAGAGCGGCACGGCCCGCTTCGTCTGCGCAGGCGGCAATATCCTCCGGCGGAGCTTTGGCGGATTCATACCCGGCAGCGGCGCTTTCCAGCAGTTTCAGCGCCTCCGCATGTTCACCGAGCCGGTCTTGAATGCTGCCAAGCACATGCCGCACTCTTGCGATTTCCAGTTTCTTCTCCGGCTGGCGCTCCATCACCGCGAGCCATTCCTTTGCCAGCGGACGGGCCGCCGCGTAGTCACCGGTGCTCATCGTGGCATCGATCTTTTCAGGCAATCCTGGCTCCGCGGCGGCGGACAGCGTCAGCGCGGCCGCAAGCACCAGCCGCCAGCCTGACCTCCGGAGTGTCATGGCGTGTAGGTGAATTTGATACGAAACATCCGGCGCTGCACCGCCGGGAGAGTGGCGGTGGCTTCGCTGACGGCTCCGTCGCCGTGAAGGATATGCGGTGAAACGGGCGACAAATCACTGGCGGGAATGGGTTTCCAAAGGGTCAGGTCTGTGGACTCCTCCAGCGTCCATTTCACCTGCGATGCCGGAGGTAAATAGCCCGCCGCGGGCATCCGCACAGTGATCCGGCAGTCGACCGCAGCAGGTTCCACCGTGATCTGCGGCTCCTGTTTTTCATCTGCGAAACGCGGATCCTCTCCAGCGAAATATTCCACAAAGTTAGGAGTGCCGTCATTGTCAGGATCGCCTGCCGGATCGCGCTGCGCCGTGGTCGAGGTGGCGGCGGGGTAATACGCTTCGATCCACTCAGCCCATGTCAGACCCGCGGGCGGCAGCACCGGGGTTTCCACTTTCAGCCAGCCGCTGGGCTGAAGGGTCATGGAAGAGTTGAGCCACTGGCGACCCATGGCGGGAGTGGCCCAGGGACGCATCCAGGCTTCCCACGTGAGCATCGCCGCCGTGAGAGCGGCGGCGTAGCTGGTGCCGCTGGCGTTGATAAACGGCGGACCGACAGCCGCGGCGCACGGGACATTGGCACCCGGCGCGTAGCCGTCCACGGCGGTCACCGCTCCCGCATTCCGGTTCGTCTGCGCCCACAACTGCGGGACGCCGCCGACAATGTCGTATCCGCCGGCAACAGTGAACTCGGGTGCGGCGCGAAACAACATCGCTCCCGCCGGCAGGGCTCCGGACCAGAAACGGGTGACGACCGGCGGTGGCCCGGGAATGATCTGGCCCCATGCGGCTCCCGCCGGTGAAACGAGGGCCGCATTAATCGCTTCATTCCCTGCGGAGAGGACGACATGCATGCCCGCCTGCCAGGCTTTCTCGACGGCATTGTCGAGTGCTGCAAACCGTCCGTCCACAAGACGCGTGGTGTGGGCAAACACGAGCACGCTGGCGCGACTCTTCAAATAGGGCAGCGCGCGGCGGGCCTTGTGATCTGTGGCCGCCCGCAGGATGCCGTTGATGGCCTGGCTGGCAAACGTCACCAGGAGGTTTCCGTTCTGCGGCGTATCAAAAATGGCGATGGATTTGACCACTGCCTGTCCGCCCAGTGGACCGAGCAGCCCCGTCGTTTGTCCGCCCAGACATCCCGCGATGCGCGTGCCGTGGTCGTGATTGTCAGGGTACTCCGGCAGAGGAGCGTTCGTGACCGTATTCTTCGCGTAGCTGAATCCGGGTGCGAAGGTCAGAGGCGGAACAACCCCGGACACAGTGGTGAAATCCGGGTGTCCGGAACTGATGCCGGTGTCCACGATGTAGACGACAGGCGGCGTGTCGTTGCAGGCGGGGCCCCCCGCCGGTTGAAGAAACTGATTCTGCACCCATGCCGGACCGAGCGGGCCGCCCTGCGCCTGAACGGGCACATCACGCACCACTTCCACCTCTCCATCGCCAGCGATGGCGACAGGCTGAGGAAATACTCCCACAATCGCAATGAAGCCGAATTCCGGAAAGAAGAGGTCCTCCGCGATTTGCCCGCCGTCCGCCGCCAGTCTCGCGAAAAGTTTCGGGCGCTGCGCCGAGTCCGTGCTTTTCAAAATATACAGGAATCTGCCGGCGGCCACCGGCTCGGCCTGCGCCGCCGCCCGGTATCCGGGAACCGCCAGCCACACCGCCAGCGCCGCAAGGGTGCGGAGGCAACGGGACCGGGAACGGAAAAAGGAGGCCATAAAAGCAGTTAGAATTCCATGCGGAGGGAAAGGTGGAGCCGTCCTCCCGGCTCCGTCAGACGCCACCCGTAGTCGAGGGCCATGCCGGCGGATTCCCGCCAGCGGAGCCGGAGGCCCGCGCCGGCGGAGGCCAGTGTTTCACTGTCTCCGGTCACGGCATCATGCACATGCGCGGCATCCACAAAGGCGGCGGCCCGGAGTTTCAGACTTGTTAGTTCCACGGGCAGCGGGAGTATGGGTGTGAGGATTTCGAGGCCGCCCTGGATTCCGGCGTCGCCGAGCGCCGAGGACGCAGGAAATCCGCGGACACCGCTCGAGCCCGCGGGTGAAAACTCCTGCACCGGAAGAACGGGGTCGCTGGTCCATTGGCCGGAAAGCCGGCCCGTGGCCGTCCAGCCGCCTGACAACTCCCGCTGCGACCAGCCGCCGGCTCTCACTAAAGTGTATTGGGCCCGTGCTCCCCGGCGCAGGGCTCCATGGCTGTGATCATCCGCGGCATCTGTGACACCGCCGGGACTCACCGCCACCTCCGCGTCCACGCCGGACTGCCACGCACCGCTGCGGCGGACAGCCTGGAGGGCAGCGGCCAAATGCAGCGCATCGGCCCTGCCTGAAATGCCAAGGTCTCCCACCTTGATAACGCTGTCATAGCGAAAGAAATCGGTGCCGAAACCAAGATCAGTTCGCCATCCGCGCCACGCGGGTAGCGGAATGAGCCAGCGCAGCGAGACGTTCCATGCCTCCAGCCCGGAGATCGAATCGAACCCAGGCAGCGCCATCGTCGACTCCGCCCGTGTCCAGTAACCGCTCACCCTCAGTTCGTGGTACCATGGAAGGAAGAGACGCAGCGCACCGCGACCGCCATGGTATTCGTCTCTGTCGCTGGCGGAAACCGCCTCCAGATTTAACCATGAGGGAATGCCGAGGGCATCCGCCAGTTCAAAACCGGCGAAGAAGCGGTCGCGGTCGAGGGGCGGCGATCCATCATCGCGCCAGCCGGCGTAGAGCCTCACGGGACGCGTCTTTTGCAATGTCAGGGTCGCGTCGGCAGTGGCCGGCTCCGACCCGGGAACGAAACTGACCGTGCCCGCGTGCAGGGGATTGCGGTGCAGCCATGCCAAGCCCGCGGCGAGTTCCGCGGAGGTCAGCGGCGTTCCCTGGCGGCGGCTCCAGTCAGTGAAGGCCGCTCTGCGCATCCACGCCGAGCCTCCGGCTACGGACACTTCGCCAAACCGTCCCTCCTGGATTTGAACAGTCACCCGTCCCTGGTCGGCATGCGTTACCGCCACATCCACAACCGGCCAGCCTGCTGTTTGATAGTGACGAAGCACGGCATCTGCGATTTCTTCGCGAACGGCATCGCTGTCCGGTCGACCGTGAAAAGCCCTGAGGGAGGTTCGCAGTACGTCAGCATTCTGAAGCAAAAGCGGTTTTGCAGGATCACCTCCGTTGACCATTTCCACCCTCGAAATGGAGACGGCCCTGGCACTTTGAGACCAGATTCCCAGCACCGCTGCAGCGGTCAGCATCCGGTGCCGGAAAGTGACAGGGAGGCTCATGGCGCTATTAAATCAACGCGGCTCCGGCTCGTCCAATACTTCGATGGCCATGATGACCGACTGCGGATTTGTGAGAGGGTCACCGCTCAAGGTCGCGGCGGGTGGTTGACCCGGGCGCTGGAGGTGGCGGGCCGCAGCGTCGATGATGATCGCGTCACCGGAGATCTTCAGAGGGACGCTGTCCACGCGCTCGACGGGCCGGGATGGAAACGCCTGCGCCAGTTCCGCGAGGAGCGGTCCCGCCTTGTCGGCAGCGGCGACGACGATGAGACGCGTCGCGCCGTTGTCTCCCGCGCCGGGAAGGGGGCCGCCACGGGTGACGACTCGACCGCCAGGATCGACCGCTGCCGGCTCCGGATTGTGCATCATCACCACAATCGCAGCCGCCGCGGCAGCGAGGCCACCGGCCCAGGCCGCGCGCGGGGTTTTGAAAAAGCGTGCCAGACGCAGCAGCCATCCTTCGCGTGTCGCCACCGGAGCGGGCGCGGCGGCGGGGTTTTCGCCGTAGGTTTCCTGCCACAACTCGCGCAACGGAGCCGGGAGCGGCGGAGTTTCCGTCTCTTCAGGCGTGACCGGCTCCGCAGCCTCCGCAAGCACACGAAGAGCCCGCTGGGCATCGGTCTTTGCCCGGCCGTTTAAACTGGCGGCGGTTTCCCCGTCATTCATGGGATGGTTGGCTTTCATGGGAACTCTACTCAGGAATTCGCAGCAGGCCGCCGCTTTTGGCAATTTTTCTGCAAACCGGCAGCTACAGATCGCAGGTTTCAAGGGTTCGGCCCAGCCGGGCGAGGGCTTCGTCGATAAAAAGGTTCAGCCGGCGCCGGCGCTTTGACTCCGAGGCTGCGGGAGACACACCAAGCTGTTCGAGAATCCATGGGTCCTCCACCAGGTCCTGCCGGGAGTGGGAGGCCTCTACAAAGAGCACTTCCACGAGGTGCCACTCGAAGCCGGTCAGCGCGTCGCGGCACGCGGTGCGGATGCGGTCAAATCCGGCATTTACCCACGGTGGTTCCCCGGAGGAGTTGGTTCGGGGGTCGGCGAGATGGCGTGCCGCCGGGTTGTCCGGATCGTCCAGCCGGTCAGTAAATGCGGGATGCACAGGCCGCCGTTTTTGCGCGGAGACCTTCCGCAGCCACGAAATCGCCCGCCGCTCAATCATGGTGGCGAAGAGTTTGGGCAACTCTTCAAAAACGTGCAGCTTTTCCAGGGTGCCGGCAGTCTTTGAAGCACGCGTCAACTCGGCCATGGTTTCCATTTGAATATCCCGCGCGTCCTCTTCCGCGATGCCGAGCCGCAGCAGCGGCGGCTGAGCGGCCCTCTCCAGAATCGCTGCAGCGATGTCCCATTCCCGCGATAAAAGCGCCCCCTCGATGGAGCGGTGGCGGAGGGCATCGAAGTCCGGATTCTGTCCCCATGAGGTTTTGTGCGGATCACGAAAAGCCTGCCAGTCGCCGAGACGGCGCCGCTCTTCGGCGGCGGTGCTCAGTGCGAGCGGGCGCACTCTTGAAATCAGCCAGTGATGGACAGTCTCCCACGAACCCGGCTGCCGCGGAAACCGGGTAAGGAATTCCGAAAAGACCTCCTCCGCCACTACCGCCGCCGCTTGCCTGCTCAGCAACACGCCGGCCAGCGGCCGCATGGCCCGTGAACAAACCAGCGGCCATAACTCGTCGATCCATTGGCGGCAGTCGGGGGCGGGCATCGGGCTGGTGGCAAATGTGTCATAGCCAGCAATCCTCTGCGAATCAAAAAATAATTGCCAGAGGCGCTGCGGAACCGCGATAAGCTGTGGTGACCACGATCATGAAAGCGCCTCTCTTCGTTCGCTTCCTGCTTCCTGCGCTGTCCGCCCTGACGGCGCGTGCGGACATTGTTCCGGTGCCGGCGGGAGCCAATCCCAATGCGGTAGTGCAGGCCAACGGACCGGTCACCGTGGTGAATCTTACCGGCCCGGCGCGCATCGAATGGCAGGATTTTAGTCTCGCCGCGGGGCGCGAGATTCATTATCTCTCCAGGGACGGCGGTGGATTTCCTTCTCTCAATATCGTGCGCAGCCCCGCACCGGCGGTGATCGACGGGCGCATCACTGCGGACGGGCCGTTTTACCTGATCAGTCCAGGCGGCATTCAAGTGGGTTCCGGCGGGCGGATCGAGGCGCCCCGGGTGCTGCTGAGCACGATGACTCCGGCAGACGGAGCTCGTGTGCTGGCGGATGGCGGCGGAACATTTACGCCGGATGGTGCCGGAGGCGCAGTGGGCGTGGACGGCACCATCGAAACTGCGGGCGGGCCGCTCATTGTTCTGTCGAGCACCATTACCACGGGGCCTCAGGCCCGGCTGCGCTCCCCAGGCGGGGAAGTGCGCCTCGCGGCGGTCGACTCCAGCCCGGTTCGCGTGGCGCCTGCCGGGTCTGCGCTGACCGCGGCGTCCACTGGCGGAAGCGGATTGATCAGCACGACCGGCTGGATCGATGCCCGCCGGGTGGAGATCGTCTCGGACGGATTTTTAGTAAACGGCGGCCGAATCACGGCAACGGGGCAGGGGAATCAAGTGCGACTGGCGGCTTCTGACATCGTGCATGAAGCGCGCGCCGACAGCGCCTCCGTCATCCTCACCTCTTCGCTGACAGTGGAAGGCCCCTTCCGGCAGTCCGGGCCTGTCCTCGGGCCGACCGATGGCGCGAATCCCGCCGTGGCCGCCGGTCTGCGCCAAACGCCGCGACTGTCTTCAGAGGGCTTCATTACCAAGGTGGAGCCCGGTCAGACGCAGTTGAGCACCGCCCCGCTGCAATCACCGCAGACCGCCGCATCCCCCGTGCCGCCGCCGCTTCCGCGCAGCCCGGCGCTCGCCGCCCGCCGGACAGGCGGGACGGTGAAGAAGGCGTCCTTCTTCGGTCAGAAGGTGCGGCATTGATGCAGGACAAAAAAAGCCGAACCGCGCTTTCGCACGGTCCGGCGTGAGGACAAATAGTTCCAGACCGGCTCAGTGGCATCCGCAGCCGGAGCCGCAACTGCCGCCGCGGGGGGCGATCTCACTTTCCGCAGGAACGCGACCCGTTTCGAACGTGCGGCTCACGTAGGACATGATGACGCCTTCGATCTCCTGGAGCGTGCCGCGGGCTTCCGCGAAGTCCTGCACTGCCGGGTTGGCCATGACTTCTTCACGGAGGGACTCAAAAGTTTCGGCTTCCTTCTCAGTCACTTCCTCGCCCTGCATCTGCTTTTGATGGAGGGATTCGCTGAGATTCGCCAGCTTCGCATAGTTGCGGGTGGCGTCCGGGTTTTGCAGGAAACGTTCAATGCGCTCCCGTGCTCCCTGGACGCCGTCGTCCTGAAGGAGCGCTTCGCAGAGTTCACGGATCTTCTCGCCCAGATCCAGTCTCGGCCTTACGTCGTCGTCAGCACCAATGATTAACATAGGGGTGGAGCGTAAGGCACGGCGGGAGAATGCCAATGGGCAATTTGTGCCCTCTGAAAATAGTTTGCGGAGCTTGTCACCCCGGAGCCGGGTCCTATAATCCCGCCGAAATTATCCGCCATTCATCCATGTTTCACCGCGCCTCCACTGTCACTGCGTTCCTTTGTTGCCTTGCAGCCGCACCTGCGGCTCACGCCCAACTCCCTCCACGGTCTCCCTCGGCACCGGTTCCTCAGGCTCCTCCGCCCCCGAAACTCCTGAAGGATGAAGACCTGGCCAAAAAACTGCTGGAACTCGAACAGATCGGAAAAAAGCTGGATGAGGACAAGTACGGGCACAATGCGGCGATCATCAAACAGTTGAGAGAGGCGGGCGTCTCCGGCGACAAGGCCTTTGCCCTTTGGCTGGACTGCAAAAAGGAAATCGATTTTGACCAGAAGAATGCCTCGGCTACGGAGTGGGCGGAATGGAAACGAAAGCAGACCAAGGATGCGAATCATGACCGGGATGCCGGGCTGCAAATGCAGGTGCAGTGGTTGACGATCGTCCTCATGCATTGCAATGCGCGGACGGATTCGGCGCGCAATGAGGCGATTACGAGCGCGGTGGCATTCCTGGATACGGTGGTGGAAAAGCTCAGGAAAATGGACGCCAAAGATACCGGTGGCGGCGGAAACGGAAAGCGCCCCTGGGGTGGCGGCGGCGGTGGAGGAAATGAAATCGAACAGGATGTTCTCGGTTCCGTCTTTGCGAAGTTTTTCAAACTCGATGCATCGGTCTCCCGCAAGGATGGCGTGGCCACGGTGCCCGGCGATGTGGGGGGCATTTACGAAAAGATGATTCTGCCCTTTTACCGGGAGTCGAAGCAGGCCGTGAGTTTGATGAGCGCCTGGAGAAAGCGCATTGAACAGGAAAAGTCGATCGCTGATGCGGGGAAATCCGGACAGAAGGAAAAGTTCACGGCGGAGAAGCTCCCGGAGCTTCAATGGGGCCAGCAGCGTGACCTCTTCAAACTCGGACAGGAGGAGCCCGCCACGGCGTCGATGATTGCGATCATCAAGGCGAACCAGGGCCATCGTCATACTTCTCAGTGGATCACGGAACTGACGACGATGCTGAAACACGAAGATCCTGCCGCTCCCGCCAGGCCGGGTAATAAAACGGCCCCCCCTCCCGAGCCGGAACCGGAACCCGAGCCGGCGGTGGCTCCCGAGCCGGAGCCGGACAAGGAAGTGAAGACACCTGGCGCAGGTCCGGCAAAGCCGGCTCCTGTTCCGGCGGTGAAGACAAAGCCATGATCACCGGGCTGCGCGGAGTCAACTGATCCGCACCCAGGGCAGGCACGCCGGTTTCGGATCACGCGCTGGCGGTTTGACAACCCGGGACGGCCCGCCATGCTCACACATTATGGACAAAGTACGAATCGGACTCGTTGGCCTTGGCAATATGGGCAAGGCTCACCGCGCCAGTCTCCGCGCGGGAAACGTGGATGGACTGGAACTGACCGCCATTTGTGACCGTCCGGAGGCGCTTCCGGAATCGGTGGACGGGGAAACGCAATGCACCGAATTCGCCGACCTCATCCATTCCGGACTGGTGGATGCTGTGCTCATCGCCACCCCGCACTTTTTTCACACCACCATGGGCATCGAGGCCCTCAATGCGGGACTCCACGTCATGGTGGAGAAGCCTCTCTCGGTGCATAAGGCGGACTGCGAGCGGCTCATCGCCGCACACAAAGGCAGGGGACAGGTTTTCGGGGCGATGTTTCAACTCCGCACCGACCCGGTTTATAAACAGATCAAAAGTCTTATCACCAGCGGTGAGCTCGGCGAAATCCGCCGTGTGCTGTGGGACTGCACCGACTGGTTCCGTTCGGAGGCTTATTATGCCTCCGGCGGCTGGCGGGCCACATGGAAGGGTGAGGGCGGCGGAGTGCTGTTGAATCAGTGCCCGCACAATCTGGACCTCTTCCAGTGGCTCTTTGGCATGCCCCAGGAAGTGTCAGGGTTCTGCCAGTTCG
>DATAIE010000626.1:0-3428 GCA_036262875.1 Verrucomicrobiales bacterium | reverse complement strand
CTGAGGTCCCATCTGAATATCGAAGGGGGCGGCACCATTTTTTTCAATGGCATGGGGGTGAGCATGCTGCCCAACAGTCTCACGGAATTCGTCGGGGGCACCCTGCGGAGCACGCATCCGCTCGCGCTCACCGGCACCGTCTTTGCCCACGAACTCGGGGGAGTGGCCCCCTCCATCGTCATGGATGGCGATGCGCTGCTGGATTTCGGGAATACGAGTATCAATATTTTCTCCCGGCTCCGTGTCACCGCGGCCCGCGCGATTGTGCGGGCCACTACGAGGAGCAATTCCACAGACGGCACGCTCGTGTTTGAGAGCGGCAGCGGGGTCGCCGTGGAGTCAGAGGCCATCCTGGGGTGTAGTGTGGAAAATCACGGACGGATGGATTTGGGTCGTTTTCCCTCACCGGCACCCTTTTCGATTGTCGGCCTCAATCAAATGGCCGGCGGCGTGCTCGCTCTGCCGCTCCATGGCCCCGGAGACCTGAGCCATGTGGTCAGCGCGGAGGGAGTGGTGCGCCTCGGTGGCACCCTGGAACTCACCCTCGCCAGCGGCTACGTCCCGCAGGAGGGCGACCGGCTGAATGCCATCACAGCGGGCAACGGCATCATCGGGAAATTCGGCCGCATTGTGCAGCCCCAGGGAATGCCGCCCGGCCTCATGTTTGTGCCGGAGGTCACCCTTTTTCCGGATGTGCTCCACCTCACCGCCACAGTCACCACGCCGTACGAGGAGTGGCGAAAATCATATCCCGCCCTCACCGATCCGGAGAGTTTTGCAAAGAGCGCCGACCCCGACGGCGACGGCCTCCCTAACATCGGGGAATTTGCCCTCCACGGCAACCCCGCCGGCGACCCCGCGGAGCAGAACCTCCACCCGCGCGTGATCACCGTGAACAGCGCGCCCGTTTTCACCTGCACCCTCGCCATGCGCGCGGGAGCCGTGCCGGACCCTAACGATCCCACCGGCGGCCCGCTCGTGCTGCACCAGTCCGCCGATTCCCTCCGCTACACCGTCCAGGGCTCCCCCGACCTCACCGCCTGGAACGCCCCCGTGACGGAACTCACCGGCGAAGCCGCGCTCTCCCTCCAGGCGGACCTGCCCCCGCTGGAAGCGGCGTGGGAGTACCGGACCTTCACGGCGGGAGAAAGCGGGAAGTATCTGCGCGTGACGGTGACGGAGTGAGGGCGTCCGGGGAGCGGGTGTTTTTGATTCGGAGATCAAACTGTGAGTGTCGGAAAAGCACCAAGATCCAAGCACCAAGCACCAAAGAAGCACCAGGCACCAAGCTCCAAAGGAGAGTGCCACTCCGGGCGGGTCTTTAGATGCAGGACGGGATTTTGGTAGGTCGGCACGGAAGGACAGCGGCGTGCGGAGGTGATCCATTGGAGCTTGGTGCTTGGAGCTTCTTTGGTGCTTGGATCTTGGTGCTTGGAGCTTCTCTGACGTTTGATCTTTGATGTTTGAAGTTTCCGCCGCTCCATTCCAAACCCGCCTCCCTCCCTCACACTCCCTGCCGCCAGCGGACGAACAAAAAACTCCCTCCCATCAAAAACCCGCTCCCCAGCAGCAGGAAGGCGCCGGCCGTCCAGTATTTGTGCTCCCGGCCGAAAGGAAAACCGTCCATTCCGCCGTATTCCCAGGCGGCAAGCAGCAGGCACACGACGCCCAGCACCGCGCGCAGTGAAGTGGCGCAACCCGTGCCTGACGGCCCGAAGCTGGCGGGGCGGCGCCACGGCACCGGGAACAGAACCACCGCGAAGACATGCGCGATAAACCCTGTGCTCAGGAAAAACGTTTTCGCGCTCACCCCCTGTTTCATCGCCGAGGTGAAAAACGCGAGAGCCGTCGCCCCGATGAAAAACATCGCGAGACTCAAGCTCAGCAGCAGACCGTCCCTGCGCGGACGGCAGCAGGCGGGGTGCAGGGGGATCTTGCGGGAGACGTCCATGGCGCGCACGATAACATCAAGGTCCAGCGTTAGAGCCGCCCGGGCCATTTACAACAGGAGGCCCGATCCCGGAGTCACCAGGGGAGCACAGGCGTCCCGCCTGTCCCGTCCGGCGTCCCGCCGGATGCCATTGGCTGAGCCCCTCCGTTCTCCGTCCTCATTTTGAGCGCGGCGGTTTCGGCCCTGGTCGTCGCGGGATGCAGGTCCCGAGAGCATAGCCGGCAATGGCCATGGGAACCGCAAGCAGGAGACACATGGTGGCGCGCCGGAGGTGCGCGAGAACCGTCCGGTCGGGAGTTTCTGGCGCACGTGCCGGCGCGCGGAAATTCGTGGATTGATCGCTCCGGTGGTTCCGTTCGTTCCTCACTGCACCACCGGCTGCCCTCTGCCGGACCTCCGGCCCGACAGTCCATTGCGCGAACGCCTTGTGCGCCCATGGCTTGAAGGAGCCCATGGCATCGCTCGCGGTGGTTGCCGGCAGATACCGGACAACGGCTGCCATTCAATTTTGAGCGCCCCTATTCCACATACGGATCCTGCAGAATCTCGAAAAGCTCCAGCAGATTCCGGCGGAGAGCATCGTGTTCGCCGCGGAGCATTTCATGGTGCCCGTCGATCCCGCGGTGGATGAGAGCCTTCATGGTATTGGAAGCATCCCCTCCGGTGGCTTCGATGAGGGCGGAGGAAAAGGTGCCCGCCTGTTCCGCGGTGTATTGCAAAACATCCATGAGCATCGCGATGACCAGCGCCTGCACGTCCGCAGGCGGCAGCCCGTTTGCCATGCCATGCTGGAATACGAACCCGAAGAGAAACGCACCGCAGATCTGCCGCTGCCTTTCCGTGGTCCTGACAAAGGCCACGCCGGTGATGCGGAACAGATCGTGACCCAGGGCGATGATTTGAGCCCGGTGTTCGAGGAGGGAAACAGGGCTCATGGCGCGGGGGGCTGCTGCTGGTCCTGGTGCGGAAACGGAGGACGGCGCCGTTTGGAAAAACAAACCCCGAGTCCCATGCCGCAAATCCCGCCCAAAGGTACTCCCACCAGCGGCCAGAAAAAAGGGTTCTCCTCGCTCCCCCAATTCACCGCGGCCAACTGGCCCAGAACCGGCAGCAAACAGCCGCCGAGCGCCCCGCCCGTGCAGCCGTAGTCACCGGTCACAGGACCCGGCGGGATCTCCTTCATGGATGCCGGAGGCGCATAGTGATCCCGGGCTTCCGACAGCACCTCTGGTTCCTTGTGTCCGTGGCTCATGTCAGGATGACTAGCCGGGGAAAACCGGGGCGCAAAAGCAATCGTGCGGAGGCTGCTGAGTTCAAAGAAGAGCCGCTGCGCGGAGGATAGGATAAAGGCCGCCGGGACGGCAGCGCTCCCAGTCGCGGAGCACCATGGGGAGGTGCCTTTTCGATTCGTGGAAGTGCAGCTCTTTGTCCTGGCTTTGTCGGGATTGCACCCGGGCGCATTCAATGAAAATCATCC
>DATAIE010000625.1:0-5180 GCA_036262875.1 Verrucomicrobiales bacterium | reverse complement strand
ATTCCTCCACCCGCGCGATGCGGCCCTGTTCCATGGCTTTCATCATCGGGCTGGGGACGAGCGCCTTGCGCGAAGGTCCGTTCGCCAGCAGCGACGCATAGTTCCAGCCGTAGCGAATCTGTTCCTCGCTGGTGCCCGCGGTACCCTGAATGAGCATGGTGGAGTCCCCGCTCACGGCCGCCGCAAGGTGCTCGGAGACCCATGATTTCGCCGTGCCCGGCAGGCCGTAGAGCAGCAGAGCGCGGTCCGTCGCCAGCGTGGAAACGGCGATCTCAATGATGCGGCGGTTGCCGATGTATTTCGGCGTTACTTCAAATCCGCTCTTCAACTTCCCGCCGAGCAGATAGGTGGCCACTGCCCATGGCGAAAGCTTCCAGTTCTCCGGCCGCTCGCGGTCATCGGATTTTGCCAGGTGATCGAGTTCTTCAGCGAACTGGTGTTCGGCGTGCTGTCGCAGGATGGTGCTCATGGTGAAAGGGTGGAGAGTTCTTCGTGAATGGCTTTGCGAAGCTGAATGTTCTGCAAAAAAGCATCGAGGGCGTTGCGGAGATAGGGCCTGTCCAAAAGAGCCTCCCAGTTCTCCCCTCCCGCCTTCAGACAGGAAACCGGGAGCCGCAGCGCCAGCGAAGGAAAATGGATGTAAAAGATGTAGTGCGGCTCTTTAGCCGCCACCTTCCGCGCACCGGAGAGCATTTCTTTGGCGAAGGTCTCGGTCCAGCTTTCCATCGACAGAGCATGGCCAAGGGCCTCGCTGTACTCTCCGCTGCTGGAAAGAGCGGTCAGCCACTGTTCTGTCGCCGCCGCGCCGGCCACTGCGGCAATGGCCGGGAAATTGAGAAACACATTCGGCACCGGCCCGTGAGCCACCAGCGCCGCAGCCCAGGTTTTCTCCCCCTGCGCGATGACCGCCGCCGCGAGGCCCGTCAGCAGCGGAGCCGCCCAGTCTGATTTTGCCATGAGGCTGATAATCTCCGGTGCCTTCAATCCGGAATGTTTTTCCCACCATGCCACCGGCGTGAAGGTGACGGCCTGCCGCAGCCAGCAGGCCTTCGCTCCTTCGCCCTGCACCGGCTTTTCCTCGATGCCGTCCTTCGCCCACGCCGGGTCAAGCTTTTCGGGCAGGGAGACCTCCAGCTTCGCGGACCGGAGCAGTTTTTTGTCGATGGTTAGGATTTCCGCCAGCCGAGCCTGCATGCGCTGAGCGTGGGCACTCTGAGGAAGCCGGGAAAGATACTCCGCAGCCAGTTGACGCACACCCTTCGATTTGTCCGCCAGCGTTGTATTCAGAAAGGCCTCGTCGTCCGGTGACAGACACTCACTCATCACCGCCAGCATTTCGAGGCGTTCTTTTGCGGCTTCCTTTGTCAGGACCGGCGCGAGCATCTCCCGCGCACGCGCAGGCTCGCGCAGACGGATCTGACGCAACACCGCGACACGCTCCGGAGTAGAGCCGTCTGTCCACAGACGCTCATCCAGCGTCCCGTCCGTGTGAATGGCTTCTGTCAGGATGCCTTGCCAGTCGGGATTGAGAGAGGCCAGCCAGCGATGGCGCTGTCCCGGCAATTTGGCGATGGCAGCCCGCAGCGCCGGCTTGTTCGTGGAGGTGGCCAGGAGCGCGGGCAGATACTCCCGGGGCAGCGTGCGCCGCTTTTGTGCCAGGAGTTCCAGCAGCTCTATCAAAATCTCCGCTGGCCCCGATGCGATCAACTGCCCGATCGCCGTGCGCAGCCGCGGGGAATCAGCGCTCTTCACCTCCTCCGCGGGTGCCGCCTCCAGCGTGCCTGCAACCACCGCCGGCTCCTGTCCCGCCTCCGCTGCAAAGGCCAGCACGCCGGCGGTGCGCAGGAACTGTGCTTCCGGCTCTGTTCCCTCCATGGAGGCCAGCAATTCACCGATGCCGCCCGGCACCGCTGGCCATGCAGGCGGCTTGCGCGAAAGACCGACGAGTGCCGAAGCACTGAGCTGTGTAAGAGCGGAGGCCATTAGTCAGTGAGTGAAATCCACGTCTTATGCCACGCCGTCAGCGGGTGCAGAATCCCGCCCGACCATTCCCCGAAAACATCCGCCGCCTCGCCTCCCGTAAGTGCCGCCAGCATCCAGCCGCCGGATTCGGACAGCCGCACCGGAACATCAGCCCCGCCGGCATCCTGGAGGGCCCAGGCATTGCCTTCGCGCCGCAGCCGGGCTCCCCGCAGGGCCACCGGTTGACGCTGGACCCACGGGTTCGAGGCCATGCGATTTGAGATGCTCTCCAGAACCTCGGCGAAACCTTCGGCACCCGGAAGTCCCGGAGAAGGTGCCGGAGCCGACTTCACCTCCGGCAGCGCCCGCAGCGGCAGGGCCGCCGGAAAATACGACAACACCGCCTCCATCTGTGTGCCGTGAACGAACGGCGTCTCAAACCGTCTGCCGCCATGCGAAAAATCCAGGAGCATCGCCTCCCGTCCGGAGCGGTTTCCTGACAGCCACACGCGGCGCTCGTGCAGCGGGCCGTTTTCCTCATAGACCACCGCCAGCACGGTCCACAGGTCCTCCACCTTTTCACCGGTCAGGGCCGCTTCCTTGTCCTGCGGCCATCCCAAAGCAGTGCGCACATCCGCCTGGAGGCCCGGCGGCAGCGAATCAAACTTCTCCAGCGCATCCAGCAGGAGCTGCGTCCGGCCCATGGCCGCAAGGAGCTTTGCCGGCCAGTCCGTGCCCGAATAAAGCAGCGACTCCATTTCCTCCACGCGCCGGCCCAGCCCCGTGGCCTGCGCATCCACCATCCGCGCGGCGGTCTCGCGCCAGAACGATGACGGACGTGAAGGCAAATCCGCGAAACCCTCGCGCACCAGGTCGCGCATCCACAGTCCCAGCCACGCCGCGCCCGCGCGCATCCTGTCCAGCCGCGCCTCCTGGCGTTTCGCCGCCTTTGCAGGATCGGGAGGGGGAGCCTCCGCCGCCGCTTCCTTTTTGGCGGCCTGCTTTTCCGCGCGTTCCTTTCGGGAGTCGAGCCACTCGGTGAGCCACGGGGGCGGAGCGGTGGCGAATGTGCCGGTGCTCTCCGCATGCATCAGCATGAGGGCCAGCCCGTGCTTGCAGGGAAATTTGCGGCTCGGGCACGAGCACTTCGTGCCATATCCGTTCGCATCCACCATGACCTGATAAGGCTTGGCCCCGCTGCCCTGACACTCGCCCCACAGCCCCTGCTCCGCCGCTCCGAGGGTCACCCACTTCGCCGGTTTCATCAGTCCCCGCGCCGCCTTCGATGACGCATCATCCGGCGACAACGCGAGGACCTGGGCAACAGTAAGCGGGGACATGCAGGGGAATTTCGCGGCGATCCTGGCAGAAACGATTCACCTGTCAATCCGGCGCGCATTCTTAAGCAAAGGTGATGCACACTAACGAATTGCCCCGCCCTCAAGGATTGCCAAACGGGTCGCGCGGTGTCCCTGATTCCGTGGAGCCGTCCGGAGTAAAAAATGGATCGCCCGAAAAAGGATCACCGGACTCCTCCTGCGGTTTCTCTTCGGGCGGAGGCGGCGGGGGCGTTCGCAAAGCCTTGCGCACGGCAGCATCCGGAATTCCGGCAATCCATTGATCCTTTTTCACAGAATCGTCCCCGCCAAATGCACCCTCCAGAATTTTCCGGCACGCCCCGATGCGCAGCGCGGGATCAGTCAGGGTCATGGCAAAATCCCGCGCCCCTTCGTTGTCGAGGTCTCCAAGGACACGCGAAGACTCCAGTAAAATACGCCCCATCAATTCACTGGGAGGCTGTGCCTTCACAAACCGCATCGCGGATTCCCGGTCCGTCACCATCCACGCGTCGATCATCTCAGGCAGCACCCTTTCCCGTATTTCGTCCGGCAGCTTGCCCGCCTTCATCCATGGGACCGCTGCCTCCGCATCTTTCCTGGCGAGAGAAACGAAGGCGGTGTCAGAGGCGCGATCCGAAAGCAGTTCCGGCAACTGCGAACAAAGGGTCACTGCCGCCGCCGGATCATAATACGCCATCGATGAACAAATTTCCCCGTACACCTCTTTGCGCCGATCTTCCGGCACAGCCTTCACAAATGCCACCGCCTCCGCAGCCGGGCGCCGCGCCACATGGAGCGCCAATTGGTTATAAAGCCTGTCCTTGTCCTTTCCCTTCTCAACAAAAGCGAGTGCCTCCTCCGGAAAGTGACGCACCATTCCCTCGGCAATACTTTGATCGAAGTCCGTTTCCTCCTCTGTCTCACTGCGAAAACGCCCGGCTTCCTTCGGATGTTCCCTCGCATACCACAGGATCATTGTCTGACAGTAGTCGGGATCTTTTTCCGCGGTCCCGCTCTGTTTCATCCAGGCCAGTGCCGCATCGAAATCTTTTTCCGCCCAGCCCAGGAGCGCCGGAAGCAGCAATGAGGGATGTTTCTGCGCGAGTGCCACTGCTCCCCTCCCGTCCTCTGCGCCCCAGGCGCTCACCGCTGCTTTGAAGGATTCACTGTCTTTTCCATCCAGCATTCCCTCCCTCTCGGCAGCCGCCAGCAGCGGACCGGGGATCAATTTGCCCGATGTCCCGAGGGCTGCATTCCAAAGTTGTTCGCGTTCCTTGTCTTTCAAACCATTGGTATCCAGCCGGCGAAGCGTGGCGAGCACCGCAGCCGGATCGCTGCAGGCGCAGGCCGCAACGACAGAGGAGAGAGGGAAGCGGTTCGACTCCTTCGAGGCAAAGGCAAGCAGCCCTCCGGGATCGGCTGCCGCCCAATATTCGATGATGGCGCCTTTGGTTTCGCCGCTGCCGAGCCACCTGTCTTCCCGGCGGCGGGTAAGTTCCTCCGTCAGGTCTTGCAATCCGTCTGCGTTCAGGCCGGAAAGGGCATGGTCCAGCGCGATCCTGCGTTCTGCACCGGACAGTTTGTCCATCCGGTCGGCGATGCCGGCTATTTCCTGCGGAGCAACCGCGCGCCCGTCGTCTCCGGGGGCAGCTGCGATATGAGTCCTTGAGGGCAAAATCCAACCACCTTCGCCAAAAACATGATGCATCCACGCACCACCTGCCACGCAGATCAAAAGCAGGGGAATCGCTTTGGCAGTTCTCATAAAACGATACACCCTATTGTTTTGCAGGGGAGCCATCTTCCGGTATTCCCAGGCTGCCGGCGATCTCTTTTCGCAGGGCACTCTCCGGCAACGTGGACAGAGGCACACTCTCC
>DATAIE010000624.1:0-2200 GCA_036262875.1 Verrucomicrobiales bacterium | reverse complement strand
GTTCTGCATGAGTTCCAGTTGCACTACATCACCCGCGGCGGCGGTGATTTCGAGTCCGCCTCTGCGGGCCCGGCGCGGATCGAGCCCGGCATGGTCTTCATACTTTTTCCCGGCGAATGGCACCGCTACACCTCCTGGTCGGCGACCGGATGGTATGAGTACTGGGTGGGCTTTGGTGGACAATATGCCACGCACCTCCTGCAGCGGGGTTTCGTTTCCCGCGCCCATCCGGTTCTGCGTCCGGGCAACGAACACGCGCTGCTCGATCTCTTCACAGGCATGATCAGCGGGATGCGCAGGGAGGGTGCCGGTTCCTCTCACATTCTCGGTGCCACGGCCTCCCTCATGCTGGCGACAGTCTATGCCGGCGCCCGCTCGAAGGACGGAGGGAACACCCATGCAGAAACTGTGATCCGGAAGGTGAAGGCTCTCTTTCACGAGCGACTCGATGCCCCGCTGAAGATGGAGCAGGTGGCGGAGGATCTGCATGTGGGCTATGCCTGGCTGCGCCGCATTTTCCACGATCATACCGGGCTGGCTCTGCACCAGTATCATCTGCAACTCCGGCTCAACCGCGCGATGAATCTACTGGGCGGCTCCCTGATCACCGTGAAGGAGGTGGCCCATCAGACCGGATTCGACGATGCCCACTACTTCTCGCGCCTGTTCAAGAAAAAGACCGGCAGCAGTCCCGAGGCGTGGCGCAGCCTCTACCAGGGAAAGGCTCCCAATTTTGCGGTCGTCTAACCACGGTTCCGCACTCGCGGAAAGACTGACAAAAAGTCCAGCACGAGTATCATTTTGTCCACGCGGGAAATCTTGTCCATTTTTCGGCGGTCCTTCATTGTCCCGTCATGCAAAGTCTTCTTACGATTCGTTCAGGCAGAGTGCGACGATTGAGCGGTATAGCGGCCCTTGCGGTTTTTCCGGCGCTCGTCCAGGCAGCCACCACTATCAATGTGGATTTCAACGCCACCGGGGGGGTCTACAGCACCTACTCCGGAGAGGCGGCCGCTCCGGCGAGCGGAGGCACCACGTGGAATGGATTCAATGTCGGTGGGGCCACCGGCGCGCTGAATGCGGGTCCGGTCACCTCTCCGGCCCTGGTCACTTCCACCGGGTCCGCTACGGGAGTTACGGTGAGCCTGGGGAATTTCAAAGTGTATCAGGCCGCGGAAAATCCGGCGACCCTTGCTCCCAACCTGATGACGAATTTCGTCTATCAGCCAACGCTGGGACCGACGGGAGCCAATTCGACGTTCTCCATCAACAATCTCGATCCGGGATCATCGTATGATCTTTATTTCTACGCACAAAATGCCGGGTATTCGAATACGGCCACCATCTTCACCATCGGAGCGCTTTCGCTGACGGCCACCAACACGGCGGCACCCGCCACGTTTACCCAGAACGGGAACTATGTGAAGTTCACCGGGATCGTCCCCAACGGGTCGGGAGTCATTTCGGGCACGTTCAACGATTTTGCCCCCGCCAACAATGCGGCCTTCAACGGGATGCAGATCGTCCAGGTGCCGGAACCCGCCGCACTCCCGCTCGCGGCACTGGCATCGGGACTGCTCTTCCGTCGCCGCCGTTCCTGATTCGAAACCGGATTCGCCGGTCCGCCAGCCAGGACCGTTATCCCGAATCATGAACCTCCCTGGTTTCCTCCCGGGCCGCTCAGGCGGTTCGCTCCGCGTGCTGGCCGTTGTGTGGGCCTGTCTTGCAGGAGCGGCGGGCTGGAGTGCTTTGTCCGGCAGGGCACATGCCGCCAACACTGCCATCAATGTTGACTTCAACAGCACCGACGGCAGCTACGGAACGTTTACCGGCACCGGTGCCGCAGCGGATACGGGCACGGTCTGGAACGGCGTGGCCCCAGGGGCGGAAAGCGGCGGATTGTATCCGGCTTTCACGACGGGAAATCTCGTCACCTCCGCAGGCGCACCCACGGCGATCACTGTTTCGCTGGGCAATTTCAAAGTCTATGAAGCGAACGAAAATCCGGCGGGATTCAGTTCGTCGCTGATGACGGATTTTCTCTACCAGCAGACGCTGGGCCCCGGCGGACCGAATTCCACCATCTCCATCAATCATCTGGACCCGGCGGTCGCCTATGATCTTTTTTTCTATTCGCAAAACGGGGGCTACGGCAACACGGCGACAGTCTTCACGATCAACGGCCTTTCCAAAACCGCGT
>DATAIE010000623.1:0-2043 GCA_036262875.1 Verrucomicrobiales bacterium | reverse complement strand
ACGGCGAGCGCGAACCATCCCACCAGCACTCTGCCTCGCCCCAGCGGGGCCTGGGGATCTATGACCGGCGGATGACCGAGGCCCCACACACCCGCCATGAATGCCCAGATGAACCACCCAGGCCATCCGATGAATCCCAGCATGATCAACAATGGAATGACGGCAAAGGCCATCGTCCGTTGACGATTTCCCCACAAGGCGTAGGCCACGTGCCCGCCATCGAGCTGGCCTATGGGGATGAGATTCAACGACGTCACGAAGAGCCCGAACCAGGCGGCAAAGGCGACCGGATGAAGCAGGACATCGGCTTGCGGCGGTAACGGACCGACAATCAGCCACGCCATCAATTTGAGGAGCAGCGGCTCACCCAACTGCAACCCGTACGTCGAGGTCCGGTCGACGACGGTCGAAAGGAATAGTCCGACGATCAGCGCCACCAGCGCGACCGCGAAACCGGCCAGCGGACCCGCCACGCCGATGTCGAACAGCGCACGTCGGTTCAGGATGGGGCCGCGCATCCGGATGATGGCGCCGAAGGTTCCGATAAAATGAGGCGGCCCAGGAATGAAGAGCGGCAATGACGCGGGCACTCGGTGGATCTTCGAAAGGATGAAGTGGCCGAATTCGTGAGTCAGGAGGATGAAGAGCAACGTGCCCGCGAAGGGGATACCCTGCGGCAGCATCTCGGGATGTTCCCACAAAAAGGCGACCGGCCCCCGGATGGTGCCGCTGTACGCTTGATAGGCACCGGCCCACAACGTCGTGAAGACCGTCAGCGCAAACAAGCACAGCGGCAATGTCCAGCGCGAGAAGGTGGTTTCTTCTTCTGTCAGGGCCTCGGGAAGATCCGCTGACGAAAGATCTGTGGACGGTATCCGGCCGCCGTCCGTTCCACCGGAAAGCCTCTGATCGCCCATCGGATGTTCCATTGGGCCTGCCTACAGCATGTCGCTCTACGGAGTAGTGTAAAAGGGGTTATGCTCCAGTTCTTCCTGCACCGTTGTCCCCGGACCATGCCCCGGCAGCAGCAAACAGTCGGGGGGCAAGGTCATCACGTGCCGCTGCACCGACTCGAGATGAGTATGATAAAGCTGCGCCGGATTGGATCGGCCGATCGAGCCGGCGAACAGCGTATCGCCGACGAATGTCACGGGTCCCCATGGCATCTCTACACGATAACAAATGCCACCGGCTGTATGGCCGGGAGTGGCAAGACACCGTATTTCCAACTTGCCCACGCGAATCGTCCCCCCGTGGTCGGGTCTCGCAAGTTGCCGTCCGGACGGTTTCCAGTGGAGCAGCCCAAGGTCCGCAGGGCCGAGATAGACAGGGACGGGCCAACGATTCAGGATCTGCTGTATGCCTTCGGCGTGGTCCGCATGGCCGTGCGTGAGACAAATACCCACCAAATGTAAGCGGCGTGCCTCGAGAATTTCTAGCATCATCTCCGCATTGTACGCCGTGTCGACGAGCACCGCTTCACCAGCATCATGAATGACGTAGCCTTTGACCGCGTACCCGTTGATCTCTCCCTGCACGGTTTCGATACCGGGCATCAGCGGAAGCGGGCGCGGAATCCACTTATTCAGCACAATTGCTTCCAAAGATGATAGACGGAGCCCGAGGGCGGCGGTGATCGCCAGAAGCTCTGCCCGATCGTGCAGCTGATCACCGCGTTCCAGCGCCGTAATGTCCGCTCCAGGCAGACCGGTCAGCCGGGCCAGATCACCGACCGAGAGTTTCAATCCAGAGCGAGCCTTCTTCATGATGTCAGAGAAATCATCTTCCAACGGCATTTGGTGCTCTTTGCTCCCTATCCTTCTCGCCTTCCTCAGGGGACCTATGGAATGATTTTACAACGGATGGCGCCGACTGGTCGTCCCAACAACATGTCCCAACGCCTTCCGAGCTCCTCATGCTCCTAGGGGGTGGGGATTGATCTGGGGTGCGCGGACGGGCTGACCGGCGACAGAACCCGTTCTTTTATCCTTCAGGAGCCAGCTTTATTTCTTTCACGTCTCCGAAGCTCGACAGCAGCTTCGG
>DATAIE010000622.1:0-2750 GCA_036262875.1 Verrucomicrobiales bacterium | reverse complement strand
CAGCCGGGCACCCAACAGCCGGGCACCCAACAGCCGGGCACCCAACAGCCGGGCACCCAACAGCCGGGTGCACGTCAGCCCGGCACACGTCAGCCTGGTAACGCTCCCCGGCCCGCCGCTCCTCCCGCCCGTCCGGGCAGCGGCAGCGGTGGCGCTCCTGCACCCGCACCTCCCGCAAGATAGGCCAGGCCCGTAATTTGAATCCAACTCCACTCATCGCCCTGCTTCCTCTCAAGGAGGCAGGGCTTTTTGTATGAGAAACACTCGTCGGACCCGCGGCACGGAACTGGCATGCACAGCAGAACAACCCACCCACTGCCATGAGCGAAAAAGCCATCCTCGAAAATCAAAAATACCGTCAGGAGCAGAGCGCAGACCGCTCCCCTCGCTCTCCGCTGCGGAAGAGGCCCGTCCGCTTCGGTCAGTTGAGGAAATCCTCAATGAAAGTTTCGCTCAACGCGAGAGCCTTGTTGATGACGAGGAGGCAAATCCCGGCATGGGCGGAACCGGTCGCCTCACCGCCGCCCCGGGTGACGAAGACGCAAGTGGTGCCGATCCGCGTTCCAGTGCCTTTCGCACAGACGGGGAGACCACAGCGGTTCGCCGTGAGGAAGGAAACCATGGTTCAGAAGCCGGCGACCGTGGCGGCTCTTAGGGCCCGCATTTCCACAAATCCTCATGGCCGCACCCTCCTAACGGTTCGCGTGGAACGAGTTCTTGACACTTGGATCATTCATGTAACATTTGGAGTTACATGAGACACGACAGCCGCTTATCGGATGTACTCCACATCCTCCTCCACATGGCGGAGGAGGAAGGGCCGGTAACTTCAGAAGTCCTGGCAAACGCCATGCACACGAATCCGGTGGTGATCCGCCGGACCATGGCCGGCCTGCGGGAACAGGGGTATGTCCGGTCAGCGAAGGGACACGGCGGAGGGTGGACCCTGGACTGCGATTTGTCCCAGGTGACATTGCTCGACATTTATATCGCGCTCGGCCGCCCGCCGCTGCTTGCCATCGGCAGCCGGACAAAGGCGCACGGCTGCCTCGTCGAAGAAGCCGTGGACGCAGCGCTGAATCAGGCGCTCCACGAAGCGCAGGAACGGCTGCTTTCACGTTTCGGCGAGATCTCTCTCAGTATTCTGAGCGCCGACCTGCGTCGTCGTCTGAAGCGGCGGCACCGCTCAAAGACTGCACTGACTGTACCCTGAGCAAATTGATGGAACCCTTCTCAGATCCTCATGCCGTGGCCCACTACGCCGAAGGTCCGCCGCGTCTGGTGCCCGGTTTTGCAGGCCTGCAGCGCATGACGGCCCTTTTGCTCGCGGAACGTGTCCCGGAAAACGCACGGGTGCTGGTTCTTGGCGCCGGCGGGGGACTGGAGTTGAAGGTCTTCGCTCAGGCACACCCGGGATGGACATTCGACGGCGTGGACCCCGCCGCGGAAATGCTGAGGCTGGCCGCACAAACTCTGGGTCCGCTCGCTCCGCGGGTGCGCCTGCATGAGGGATACATCGATGCCGCGCCCGAGGGGCCGTTCGATGCGGCCACCTGCCTTTTGACCTTTCACTTCGTGGCCACCGAAGAGCGGCGGCGCACGCTCATCGAAATCCGGAGGCGTCTCAAGCCTGGCGCACCGTTTGTCGTGGCCCACTTCAGTTTTCCGCAGGCGGAGGAACAGCGCGCGGTCTGGCTCTCCCGGTACGCCGCCTTTGCAGTCGCTTCCGGCATCGAGTCTGCCAGGGCGGAGGAGGCCCGTGCAGCCATCGGGGCGCGTTTGCACATTCTCTCTCCTGACGAGGACGAAGCGATCCTGCGCGAGGCCGGCTTTTCCGGCGTCAGCCTGTTTTATGCGGGATTCGCCTTCCGCGGCTGGGTGGCTCACGCTTGAGACCTTTCCGCGTCACCGGTTTTTCAGGCCGAAGACGGCGGTGTCAAGAATTGACATCCCTCATATTATTGCAACGAATAGGGTGCCCTCACCGGTCTCACTCTCACCCTCCCGAGCAATCACATGGCGAAGACTCCCAAAAAACCTGTCGCGGGACGCGACCGCAGTGCCGCCGCTCCCAAATCCGCCCCCAGGGCGGCAGCCGCCAAATCCGCTGCAAAGCCGCCGGCGAAGGCTCCACCCGCCAAGCCGGCGCCGAAGGTTTCCCTCGCCAAATCCCCGGCCTCCCGGGCGCCTCTCGCAAAAACTCCGCCTCCCAAAGCACCGCCGCCAAAGCCGGCCGCCCTAAAACCCGCCGCCACACCGCCTCCCGCGAAAGCGCCGGCTAAAGCGTCTCCACTCCCCCCAAAGCCGACCGCAGCGAAAATCCGGCCATCATCCAAAATCGAGTTGTCCCCCGCCAGCGAGGCGGAGATCATGGGAGCCGTGTCCGGAAAACTCGCCGCCCGCGCCGGAGGCGGCGGCATGTCCTGGCTCGGTTCTTCGCGCAACCGTCCCGTGGCCACTGAACCGGCGGAGGCCCCAGTGGCTATGTCCGCCGTTGAGGAATTGCCCACCGTGCCTGCGGCGGAAGCGCCCGCGCCCGCAGCGGTGGAAACGCCTCCGGTTCCCGCAGTGGCGGAGGAACCCGTCGCAGAAGCGGTGATTGCGAGCGTTTCCGTTACCGAAGTGACGGTGATGGAAGTGCCGGTCCCGGAAGCCCCCAGGGACGATTCTCCAGAGGCAAAGCCGGAGCCCCCCGCACCCGCGCCCGCAGCGGAACCGCCGCCCGTCGCCGCCGCAGAGCCGGTGGCAAG
>DATAIE010000621.1:0-2963 GCA_036262875.1 Verrucomicrobiales bacterium | reverse complement strand
TGACCTCCTTTACAAAGTCGCTGCCCTCCATTGGCGCGCTCTCCAGCGCCCGTTTGGCGGCCTCCGCCGGGTCCAGCACTTCCGTGCTGAGGAATGCCCGCATCGCCCCGCGGGTCCTCAGGTGCTTGGTGAGGCGGCGCGTGTCGATGCCTTCGATGCCGAGCACGTTCCAGCGCTTCAAGTAATCGTGCAAACTTTCGGTGGACCGCCAGTTACTGGGCACTTTGCAAAGCTCCCCGACCACAAATCCCCGCACGTGGGGGGTGAAACTCTCATTGTCCTCCGCATTGATCCCGTAGTTCCCGATCAGCGGGTAGGTCATGGCCACGATTTGTCCCCGGTAGGACGGATCGGTGAGCACTTCCTGGTATCCGGACATGGAAGTGTTGAAGCAAATCTCCCCGGTCGTGCTCCCTGTCACGCCGAAAGATTCGCCGAAGAAATGGACTCCGTCTTCGAGGGCGAGAATGGCTTTCATGCTTGAGGCTGGTTTGGCCTTACGGTGGCGCTTCCGGCATGGCAACGGATAAATTTCCCCGGTGGTGAATACGGCGGGATATGGATAATATCCCAAGCCCCTTCCCCAATGAAAAGCACCGCTGCCGCATTGTTGCTGTCCCTCCTCGCCTGCGCCGCCGAAGAGCCGGAACCGCGAACACCCGCCGCGGGCACTGTGGTGTTGCCTTCCACGGAAGTAGCGGCGGTTGCCGCAAAGGTCAAAGCCCGCTACGACAAGGGCAGCAAATACATGGAGGGCCGGGACCTCGGCCCTGTCGATGTTCCGGAATGGAAAGGCTATCCCACACATCAGTGGGAATACACTCAAACGGACCGCAACGGCACGAAGCGACCCGCCACCGTGATCATGCTCAATCCGTCACCGGAGCAGCTGGCCCGCTGGGTGGTGCGGGCCAGCTATGATCTTCAGAGGAAATATGATCCCGCCTTTTGCGACGCCCTGCTAAAGCACGTGTTCCTGTGCTCCGGCGGCCAGTTTGTCGTCCGCGGCATCTGTCTCGAAGACATGGACGGCGACGGCATCCACACCGCTTATCCCTTCCGGGACGGCGTGACGGTGAAACTGAACGGCATTCCGGAGTATCCGAACCGGCCCCTGACAACCACGGAATCGAACATCGCTCTCAACGCCCCGCTGACCGACGTCACGAAGTTCGCAAAGCGCGCCCGCCTTCAATCCACGCAACCCGCGGAGTGGGCCGCCTTTACCGGCACACAACCGGTGGAGGGCGCGGCGTGGCTTTCTATTGTTAGGGAAGAGTATCAGAGGGCATGGAACTCCGACTTGAACCGCATGCTCACCGTGACCGCGAAGGCTCTCCATTCAGCGCCCAAAACGGCTGCCACGAAACAGACCAGGCTGGAAAAGGTGAACGCCGAAATCGAGAAATGTAAGACGCGCCTCGAATCGCTTCCCATCGATTGGTGTCCGACCGGAGCACCGGATTGGAAAGATCTCCTTGGGAAGATCGAGCAGTCACTGGCCACTGAAAAAGATCCCGTCAAAATTGCGGAGCTAAACAAAGAAAGAGAGGAAATAAAAGGCATGCCCGCGCGGATCGCGGAAGCGGAAAAGGCGATCACTAAAGAGATTCAAAAGCTGAAAGCGCTCGAAACGGAAAAAGCGGCGCTCGATCAGCAATAACGGGCTCCGGAAAACCCGCTCGTTTCGTGAACACGGAATGAATCCAAAGAGCGGTGAGGATTTTTCCAACAGATTTCTCGCCATGTGGCGCTTTTGTGGTACAGTTATTTCAGAACATCAGTCCAGTCGCGACTTCTCTCTTGATCTGTTCACCCTCAACCGCCGGACCAGTGCCGGCGACGAAGCGGGAAGAAGTCGATAGTTGCTCACCCGGCCCTCCGGGACTCTGAACTGAAAACTGATTTCCGCAGCGCCGCTGGCCTCCCGGCAAAGGAGTCCCTCAATGAATGACAAGTCCCGAATCCTTCGCTGGATAGGCCTTCCCCCGGATCAAATCCGGAACAGTCCCAAGGTGGGGCTGGCGCTGTCAGCAGGCGGTGCGAGAGGGCTGGCGCATATTGGAGTGATTCAAGTATTGGAAGAGCACGGCATCCCCGTGCATGCAGTGGCCGGCAGCAGTATGGGCGCTTATGTGGGCGCTCTCTGGTCGGCAGGAAAAAACGGCCAGGATTTGCAGCAACTGGCTGCCGAGGTCCCCACCCGCCGGGCCTTGTTCCGTTTGCTGGACCCGGCCATCCCTCCCTTCCGCGGGCTGTTCCGCGGGAACCGGCTGCGGGCGCGGCTGGATGAGGACCTGCACGGGGCGACCTTCGCCGATTTGAAAAAGGAGTTCTATGTGACCGCTGCGGACATCGCGTCGCATGAGTTGCACGTGATCAATTCAGGGAGCGTGGCCATCGCGGTGCACGCCAGCGCGGCGGTGCCCGGGCTTTGTGTTCCCGTGATTATCGAAGGAAGGGAACTCGTGGACGGAGGAGTGGTAGACCCATTGCCGGTGGATGTGCTGCGTGATGCAGGATGTGATATTATCATTTCCTCCAGTGTAGTGCCTTCGCCGGCTGAAGTGAACGCAGGGATGGAAGGCGTGGGACGGAAGCCCCGCCGGTGGTTGTCCAGATGGAATCCGTTCGGTGCCGGCAATCTGATCGATATTCTCCGCCGCAGCATTACCGCGGCGCAGATTCGCACCGCCGCGATGAGCGAGTACTTTGCGGACATCGTGCTGCGGCCCCATACCGCAGGCACGCAGTGGCACGACTACTACCACTGGCAGCACTACATCGATCTCGGCCGCGCGGCGGCTGAAGAAAAGCTGTCCGAACTCGCTGTCCTCACCTCTGCAACCACACCCCCCCAACCCCATGAAAGCGCTGTTTCACCGCTCGACCCGACTCTGGCGCTCGCATCTTGAGCCCTCTGAACTCCGCGACATCCAGGCCGCGGAATTCCGGAAATACCT
>DATAIE010000620.1:0-2584 GCA_036262875.1 Verrucomicrobiales bacterium | reverse complement strand
GTGACGGCACAAAGGAGATGGGAAAGACGTCGCATGGCTGGATTCGTTTAGCGGATTAACCGGGAAGAGGCGGCTCGGCAAAATTCCCCTGCGGGACCGCATCGGCGGGCTCTTCGGGCCCGGGTTTGTCTTCCGGGGGCTCAGCCGCCGGGGACTCCGGCACGGGGGCCGGTTCTATTGCCGGGGAGGGGGGAGCTATGGCATCCACGGTTTCTGCTTCGCTCTCCGGCCCGGCCCCGTCCTCCGGCACCGGGGAAACCCCTGTGCTGCCGGGAAACACCTCTTCCCGCAGCGTCAGTATTTTTGCGTCCATTTCCGCCACCTCCGACCGTGCCTTCTCGACCATCCGGTTTACGTTTGTAAGGAGTTCCTCCCTCTCCGTATCGCTGAGGGAATTGGGAATTTGGAGATCGGCGGTGCTTGTCTTTTTGTAATAGTCGATGGCTGTCTCGATATCCATCATCCGCAGTTCGTCATGGTGCATGGCACCGGCGAGCCTGTCCTTGAGGGAGCTCTCCGTTTGCGGTGCGGGTTCTGCGATACGCTCGAGCCGGCGCTTGAGGAGATCGATCAGAATCCGGCGTTCGACCGTGAAATAGCCGCGCTCCAGAAACTGGTAGAGCGTGCAGAGCTGGACGTCATCGAGTGTTTCGGGATCGATTCCGAGAAAAGAATCAAAACGGTTATCCGCATGGAATTGCTGAAGACTGGAGAGTTTTTCCTGCAGCGGCTCCAGGTCTGTCCGGAGGTTCCGCCATGCATTGAGCCAGAGGACGTTCTCCGGTTTTGCGGCGGTGGCCCGGCGGGTTTCCAGTTTTGGGGCCTTGTAGCGCGCCGGTGCAGGCGAGGGGCTGTCCACCGGATCGCAGGCGGGGAGGAGCAGGCACACCGGGGCGATCGCGCAAAGGAGGCGCGCTGGCCGGGAACCGGTGGAGCGTTTCATGGTCTATTTTGCGGGAGCGTTCGCGCGCAGATCGTAACAGATAAGAGAGGGCGGGGTTTTGTTCAATCCATCTGTTTCCGTATCGGGCTCGTTTTGACTGACGTAGAGCAGGCCGTGGCTGAGAGCCGGGAGAGTCCACGACTGCTGCGCAATGAACGGCTGGTGTTTGGTCAGTATTTTCGCGCCGGAGGGCGTCAGGTCGAGCCAGCACAATGTCCCCCACTCGCCGAGACAGAGAAACCGGTCTCCCACTTTCAACAGGCTTCCTCGGTAGAGTCCCATGGGGATTTCCCGCTTCTCAACCTGGAGGGGCCATGAGAATTTTTCGCTCCACTTGATCGTGCCCGTGGCGGTTTCGCAGCAAACCAGTTTGCAATAATTGTCCTTCTCGCCGCTGAAGCCATAAAGATGGCCGTCATGATAAACGGGCGTATTCCAGTGGCATCCGAAGTCGGGAGCTTTCCACAGCGGTGTGAACTTTCCCTTTTCGTCCACGTTCAGCATCACGCCGCCGTTACAGGGGCTTTCCCGGTCCACGTAGGCCTGGGAAATAAAAACGTGGTTTGCTTCGCACAGCACCGGAGAGGAGGCATTCACGCTGGGAAACCGGCGTGCGCGCCAAAAGAAAGTGTCGTCGGGGGCCCCCGTGGCGGGATCGAGATTGAGGAGGCCTCCGGTGGAAGGCGTGCTCTTACCCCCGGCAAAGACGAGCACCCGGTCCCTGCCGTGCAGGGTGGCAGGGATGGGGGAAGCGTAGCTTTGGCCCCACTCGTGTTTTGCCGTCCAGCTCAGGTTGCCCGTTTTGAGGTCGAAAGCGGAAACGCATTGCTCGCCGGCTCCGCCGAGATTGACGATCACTTTTTCCCCCTGAATCAACGGACTGGCACCCGACCCGAAGAAATACTTCGGCACGGAGTACTCGTTCTCGCAGTCGTGCTGCCATTCCACTTTCCCGGTTTCGAGATCAAAGCACTTCAGCCAGCTCGTGACGCCGAAGGTCACCACTTTGCCGCCGCCGATGACGGGACCACAGCGCGGCCCGCTGCCGTATCCGAAATCATCCCGATAATCGACGGGATACTCGTGGAACCAGAACCGGCGGCCATTGACTGCGTCCAGGCAATCAATGCGCTCCCTGCCATTCACGCGGTGGAAAAGGACAAGCTTTCCTCTGGAGATCGCTGGGCTGGCATAGCCCTCTCCCTTCACGCAGGACCATACCTTCGCCGGACCGCCGGCGGTAAATTCCCGGATGAGTGATGTTTCCTTCGATACGGGTGCATTCGATGGTCCGAGAAAACGGGGCCAGTCCTCCGTCACAGCTCCCGGTGCCAAAGGTTTCGGAGCGGCGTTAAAAGAGAGGCCCTCCCATGGCTTTGCCTCCTCCGCCTGAACGGCCAGAGGTGCCAAAAGCCAAAGGGCGGAAATCACCTTTCTACAGACCCGCACGGAAACGGGCGGTTTACGGCGGAGGCAAAAAACCTCCCCCACAAGTCTTGCGATGGAAGGCAGCATCGGGGAATTCAACTCAACTTCTGATTCTCCACCCAGCGCACGGCATAACGGACGAGCTCATTCCCGCTCTTGAGATGCAGCTTCTCTTTGATGTTGGCCCGGTGGGCATCCACTGTTTTCACGCTC
>DATAIE010000619.1:0-2318 GCA_036262875.1 Verrucomicrobiales bacterium | reverse complement strand
GCCGGCATGCAGGAAGGCAAAGATGCCGTCCTCCCCGACCGCTACCCGCCTCCTTTTCACCGCCGCTTCTACAAGGCCCTCAAGGAAGCCAAAGAGACTCCCGAGTCCGAGTGGCCCCGCCGGCCCCCCCGCCGCCGCAGTGAGCGCAATCCGGAGGCCGAACGCCGCTTTGACGCCCTCAAGGAAAAGCGCGACCGCCTTGGTGCGGAGCTCAATATCGACCCGTCATTGCTGGGCTCGCGGGCGGTGCTGGAGCAAATCGCCGAGGACGCCAACAAGGCAGGGGACCTCCTGTTGAACTGGCAGCGCCAGATTCTCGGCGTGTAGCCAGGGCTGACGCATGCGTTGTTACAGCCCTGCTGCTGCGGCGGCAGGAGTGGCTGACGATCACATCCCGTGATTTTCGCGCAGACAAGATTCGTCTTGTCATGGACAACGGACTTTGATTCACTCCGCCCATGCACCGTTCCCTCCCCTTCGGCATCCTCTTTCTCTCCGCGGCTCCTTTTGCCAGTGCCGTTGTCCTGTTTTCAGACAATTTCAATACGGCCAATACGACCAATTTTGACGGTGCTCCCACGGCCGGGCGTCTTTCGGGGACGGTCGCCGGAGAGGTAGTGCTGCGCTCCTGGGGTGCTCAGGAGGCGATTGATAATGGACAACTTCAAATACCTCTCGCCGTGGATAGCGGGGTTCGATTCGAAAATGCTGCGGGGCCCTTTGGGGGCGCCAACCGCTACAATTGGGCCGGCGGCTCCGCCAGCGCCCCCATCCTCGCCGCCGGCGGTTTTGTGGTTAGTTTCGATTGGGCTCCTCCGGCCAATTCCTCCACGAACTGGATCTCTTTTCAGGTGGGTACTGTTAACAACGACAGCGGCAATCTTACGGATGACGACTACGGCATTCTTTTCCGGCAAAACGGCGCCACCGAGCGCTTCGATAACAGCGTCAACCTCGGAGCCGGAGGAACATTCGTCGCCACTGCCGGCGGTGTGCTCCGCCATGTGGAAATCACTTACCTTTTCTCCTCCTTCGCGGACGGCTCCACGGTGAACGCCATTTCCACCGTGAACGGCACTCAGGTGGCAAGTGATACCTTCACCTGGGACAACAACGCCGGCCAGCTCCGGATGGAACTCGGAAACAACGATGCCGGGAACCGCGTCGATAATCTCACCATCTCCACTATTCCCGAGCCCTCTCTCCCTCTGCTCCTGGGCTTGGCCGGATTTGGCCTCGCTGCGAGGCGGCGTCCGGTCCGGCGCTGACGCGGGGATGAATCTTACGCCTTGAGCGTGACGGCTGCGACCACCGTGCCGTCCAGCTTGCTCATGGTCAATGTTAGGGTGTCCCTGGTGACGGTGCCTTCGATGATCGTTGCATGGCGCGGCTGAGGACCTCCGCCGACGAGTTGGGCGATCGGTTGTCCCTCCTTCGCGGGCATCCAGGCGAAGTCGTGGGTGTGGCCGGAGATGACCACCTTCACTCCGGCGGCGACCAGACCCGGCAGCCATGCGAGGCGGCAGGGCTTCGAGTATTCGCCCCAGTCGGCACCTTTCAGCTCACGGATGAACCACAGAGGAATGTGGCAGAACAGCACGCGGAACGGCGCGTCGCGGAACCATGGCTCCTTCGTCACTTTGTCCAGCCACGCGGCCTGCTCTTTCTGCATCGCGGCAAAGTCCGTGATGCCGCCCAGCCACGGGCTGCTGTCCTCCTTGTCCTCACCTGTATCCATGACCAGCGCCGCGAGCGGTCCACTGCGAAACGCGTAATAAAAGCGGTCGCCGGGCGTGCCGGTGAACTGCGGCAGGTGGCGCGCGGCGGGCCCGCGCACGTCGTGATTTCCGCGCACATAGGCGAGCGGCCAGCGGTCGGCCACGGCCAGTCCCTCCGGTGTCAGGAACTGCGCATTCATTTTACTTTCCTGGTGGATGTCGTTCGACTGATCGCCGTTCCAGAGGAGAAAATCCGGCTTCAATGCGGCGGTCTTTTCATGCAGCGCCTTCAGCGTTTCTGCATTCTCGTGAGTGTCATTCCACACGACGAAACGGGTCGATTCCGCGCCAGGATCGAGCGTGCGGAAGGTCCGCTCCGGCCCGGTTTCCGGCTCTCCGGGAATGATCTGGCCGTAGACGAACTGGCGCACCTGCACCCAGCCGATGGTACGCGCCGTGATGCGGTAGCGCACCTCTTTCCCCGGCGGCAGGGGCGGCAGATGGAACTTCAGCACATGCTGCTCGAACGGCAGCAGTCCCGCCGCACCGGCATTGACGCGTTCGAACGGCGCGTCGCCCATCGCGTATTCCAGATACCCC
>DATAIE010000618.1:0-4058 GCA_036262875.1 Verrucomicrobiales bacterium | reverse complement strand
ATCCGGTTGAGGTTTTCGAGGTAAACCGGAACCAGAGGAATGTCCGGATAGCGGCGGGCCAGATGATAAAGCCCGGCGCGAAAAATTCCGGGCCTGCCATCCGGGCTGCGGGTGCCCTCGGGAAAGATAATCACCGAGCGTCCCGCATCGATTGCGGAACCGATGCGGTCGAGCGGGTTGTTGGCGCGTTTGATGCCTTCACGCGCAATGAGGACGGCCTGGAAAACACGACAGGCCATCCAGCGGCGCGGGCCGGGTTTGTCCCAGTAGTCCTCCGCTGCCACCGGCGAAGTGCGCTCCCTCACGTGTTTGGGAAGAGAGGCCCAGAGGAGGGCAAAATCGAGATGGCTGGTGTGATTGGCAAAAAAAATGGCGCGGTCTCCTTCGTGGATAAATCCATAATGCGGTCTGGCACCGGTAACCAGCCGCAGAATGCCGGCAAAAAGAGGTCGAATCATGGCTTCGAGCGTGCGTGAAGAACAGCCGCCAGGGCGCGCAGCCGGCGAAGACAGGTGAGAGCACAGCCGATGGTAATCAGCGCGAGCGTCCAAAAGATGACGTCCCATTGCGGAAAGGCGATGAGCAGCAGGCAGGCAAGCGTGAGAACGGCCATGCGCTGAGGCTTCGCCATGGGACCGCGAAAATCGTGAGTGCCGGTAAGACTCGCCCCGTGCATCCGGATGCAGGCTGTCATGAGGGCTCCTGCTGCGGCGATCCCCCCCAGCACCGGCGACCATGGATTGAAGGCACCGGCATAGCCGAAGGCCATGAGCAGGGCGGCATCCGACAGGCGGTCGGGGAACTCGTTATACAAGTCTCCCGCGGGCGACTTGAGGCCGCCCTCCACGGCCAGCATGCCGTCCATGAGATTGCAGAGCAGACGCAGTTGAATGCCGAGGGCGGCTCCCAGCCACCAAATCCCCGTGCCTGTCCTTGCCGCAAGGATCATGCAGGCCCCGCCGCCGAGGGCGAAGACCGTACTCATCACGGAAACCTGATTGGGCCGGCAGCCGAGGCGCAGGAGAAAGCGGGACAGCCCGCCCGCCCAGCGGGTGGAGCGGGATTTCAGGGGGCGGCGGGCGGCGAGGTCGTCACTCACAGGTTACGGATGATCTCCGGTGCGTGATGCTCGCCGGACCTTCAACCGTGTAAAGAGGCATCACTTCGGCTCCGCCGGTTTTGTGGCGGGCTTTTCATCCGGTTTTTCGGAAGGCTTATCGGATGGTTTTTCTTTAACGATCACTCCGTGCAGCAGCCCTCCGTGGTCTCCGCCCGACCATGTTCCCGCATAGGTGTCGCCGTAGATCATCACGCGGGCGGAGTACTTGGCCGTGCCGGGGAACCCGAGATTGTCGACGATGATGACCGCGGTGTCTCCCGCCCACTTGACCTGAACGGGCACCGGGACCGTGACATCGAAGGACCCGTACTGAATGCGGGCGCTGATGCTCCACTTTCCGTCGGCGGTTTTCTCCACGCCGGAGATCGTGTATTTTTCCTCTTTGTCCGCACCGAGTTTGCCGTCCTTCAACATGCACCACCGTCCGCTCATGGTCGCGTGGCTGAGCGTGGTTTTGAATTTCTCCTCCAGCTCCGCGGCAGTGGGAGCCGGTTTGGCCGCGGGCTTCGTTTCTTTGGCGGCGGGAGCCTCTTTTGCCGGTTCCTGAGCCATGGCAGGCAACGCGGCGGCAGAAAGAAGGAGGACGAGGGCGGTGGCATTCATGCCGGTTCCATAACACAGGACTTTTGAAATTTCAGGCCGGAAGTGCGGACGGCTGCATTTAAGATTTTGGCGGAGTCCGGCCCTCCCCGAAGTATTTTTCACTGCGGTATCGCAGCCAGACTCTCAATTCCTGGGGAATCCTGTCCTTCTCCTCTTTGGTTAGGCGTTCGTAGAGCGCGAGCGCCTTTTCCCGCTCCGCGCGGCAGGCCCGGTTGTTATGGGCATCCCACCGGCTGCGGGCGAGGCGGATGCGGCGGCAGGTTTCCTTGATGAGAGCACTGCCGGTCAGCGGCTCCGCCGACGGCTTCTTTTTCGGAGGCATGCCCCACGTTGCCTCAAACCAGTGGAAGTATCAAGACAAGGCGGCTTCGAATGCGGTGGACAATCCCGGGCACCGCCCGAACAGTGGTCTCCTACGTCTCCCGCCCCCCGATGAAACGCCGTCTTTGGAAGCTGCTGCTCTTATTTACAGGCATCCTGGTCCTGGCTCTGACGGGGCTCCAGTTCTGGGTCTCGTCACGATTCAGCGTGGAGGGGATTTTGAAACACCTTACGGAATCCTACAACTGCCGGGCCTCGGCCGGCAGTGCGAGCGTGAAGCTCTACTCATTTCCCGCGCGGAGCGAATTGCGCGACCTGAAAATCACTCCCTTCGATGAAACCGAGAGTCCGGCTACTCCGGGCGAGACGTTTTTGAAGGTCGATCAGGCCTCTCTGGAGGTAAATCTGTGGAGCCTCCTCACCGGCGAGGCCGATGTAAAGAAAGCCGTGATCGACGGTGTCTCCATGCAGACAGTGAAGTGGGCGGAGGGTGGAAATTCGCTTCGTCTTCTGCTCTCGAAGCCCGGCACCGGCACTCATCCGCCCGCGCCGCCGGCCACGCTGGAGGATACGGACGAAATCCCGGGCTCGGATACCGATGCGTCCGGTGTCGCGGTAAAACCCTTCCATATTTCTGAACTGCCCGTGACCTCGACGCTGCGCGAGGCCCGCATTCGCAATGCCTCGTGGACCATCGTCAACCAGCGGAAGAAAACGATTCAGCAGTTCAAGGACTGCAACTTCGTCCTGACGGGAATGACCATCGACCCCTCGAATCCATCGGCGGGGGGGACTGCCCATGTATCGGCGGGAACCCGGCTCATCATCGATAGTCAGGCGCGCAACCTCCGCACGGTGGATTTCATTCTCAGCCTGGAGGGCTCCTATCAAATCGTCGATCCGGTCACCGGGAATCTGAACAATGACCTCGAGTTTACCGTGACGGTAAAGAAGGGCTCTCTCATCAATCGCATTCCCACGCTGGTGAAGATCAACGAAAGTCTCGACAATCTGAAATCCACCATCGGGCTTGATCTCAATGTTCCGCCGGAGGCGACACTGACCGAAGACACGGTGCTGCACGGGCGGCTCAAGGATGGAGTGATCCGGCTTGAGGACCCGGTGTTTTTTCCGTTCGATACCTATCAACTCGCGCTGGACAAGGGAAGCTGGCTTTCCCTGCGCGATGACCAGCACCAGTTTAACGGGAAGCTCCTCGCAAGCGGGCCCATCTCGACGAAGGCGGTGAGCAGCATCCGGGCGTTTTTGGACAAGCGGAGCAGCAGTCTCTCCGCGCTCGTGAGCAAGACGGTATTGAATACGGTGGTCAACAAAGACGGCCACATCGAACTGCCCTTCCAGTCCAAAGCCGACATTGGCCGCCCCGACGTCAACCTGTCCGAGAAGTTCATGGACATTCTCAAGCGTGCCGGTGCGGAGGCCGGCAAAGACCTTCTCAAGGACGCCATCGACGGCGGCGACGACATCAAGAACATCATCGACGCTGTCAAAGACCTTCGGAAGAAGAACAAGGAGAAGGACGCCGAAGGCAACGACGGCAAGTAGCACGCGCTACATCCGCTCCGTGACACGGATGCCCATGAGGTCCAGCCCGGTTTTGAGAACGCGGGAAGTAGCTTCACACAGGGCGAGGCGGGTGGCTCTCGCGACGCCTTCGGCGCGAAGCACAGGACAGGCTTCGAAGAAGGAGTGGAAGGCGCGCGCTGCCTCATAAATATACCCGGCGAGCACGTTAGGGCGAAAATCGGTCAGCACCAGCGGGACAGCTTCCGCGAACTGGCAAAGGATCAGAGCGAGAGCACGTTCCTCTTTTTCGGTGAGGGCGTACGGACCGGTGAGATCAGCCGTGCCCTCCAGTTTACGAAAGATCGAACGGGTCCGCACATAGCTGTATTGCAGATAGGGAGCCGTGTTACCCTGAAAGGCGAGCATCTTGTCCCATGTGAATTTATAGTCCGTGAGCCGGTGCTGGCTGAGTTCAAGATACTTTACG
>DATAIE010000617.1:0-3387 GCA_036262875.1 Verrucomicrobiales bacterium | reverse complement strand
ATCACTCCTCGTTAAGACGGCCATCGACTTGGAATCACCAAAGTCGACCCTTCCTGAAAGTGCTGCGACCGGTACGGATGGCTTTGAGGCACAACCAACAGAGAGAATACACAGGAGAGACAGCAAAGTCCGCAAAGCGATCCGGCAGTTCATAGGAATCCGTCGCGCATCACCTATCATTTCGCAACGGGAGGAGGACAGCCGGAAAAGATTGTCCCGCTGCTCAAATGCGTGATCAATGACATACAAAAGCCTTCCCCAAACGATCCGTCATTCGTAATTCGAAATTCTTTCGGCCTTCTGATTTCGAGCTTCGTCATTTCCCTGAAAGGGAGTAAACCCCTTCCCACCATGAAAACCCGGTATACCCTGCTCCTCCTTCCCGCCGTCTTCATCCCCATTGCCCTCACAGCGCAGGGTCCGCTGACGCCGCCTGCGGGCGCGCCGGGGCCGACGATGAAGACGCTGCAGCAGGTGGAGCCTCGCGTGGATGTAGCGACGCTGCCCGGCGATGCGACGGCCGTCTTTCTCATCACGGCGCCGGGTTCCTACTTTTTGTCAGGGAATGTCACGGTGCCCTCCGGGCGCGCGGGGATCGCCATTGCCGCGGCGGATGTGGAGCTGGACCTGGGCGGCTTCACAGTCACGGGGGCGGCGGGGTCCGTGAGAGGCGTGGAACTGCGGGGCAATGCGGACAATGTGCGCGTGCGTCACGGGGCCATCGCCGGCATCACTGCGGGGCCGGGTGTGGGAGTCGCGGCAGCGGCGGACCCGGACAATGTCCACCTGGCGGACCTGATCATTCGCAACTGCGCGGGAGGTATCGCGATGTTGCAGGCGAACAGCGTGAAGGCGGAGAACATCAGTGTCACCGGCAGCACCTCACACGGCATCGATCTCGGCACGCGCGGCACGGCGCACCGTTGTGTGGTGGACGCCACCAGCGGCGCCTCGGCGGCCGCGATTATCGGCATCCGGGGGAATTCGGTGATCGATTGCCAGGTCACGGGGCACACGAATACCGCCGGCGCGGCTACGGGTATTTCCGGCGGGCACGTGCAGGGATGCACCGTTTCCACCCTCGCCGGAGCGGTGGGTGAAACGAACGGCATCCTGGCCACCGACGTCACCAGTTGCAAGGTCAACAGCGTGATCTCCACCGGCGTGACCGGCATCAACATCAACGTCAATGGCATCCAGTCCAGCGGCCACGCGAGCCACTGCACCGTGAGCGGGGTGACGGGCTCCGGTCCCGCTGCCCGCGGCATTGCGGCGGACACTGTCACCGGCTGCCATGTGGAGAGCATCGGCAGCGCCGAGTGCACCGGGGCCACCGGCATCTCAGGCGGCAGCGGCACCGTATCGCAGTCCACCGCCAGCAATATCGGAGAGTTCAACATGGCCGCGCAATCCACCGGCATTGTGGGCGGTCAGGTTTCGCAGTGCCGCGTGAGCACGATGAATGGCCGCGCCGTGCTGCTGGGCATCACCGCCGCCAGCGCCGCGCACTGCTCCGTGCAATCCGTAACACAAAGCGGAGCCGCCACTACCGGCACGGTCACCGGCATCGCCGCGCAGCACATCATCGAGTGCCAGGTGCGCGATCTCAACGGCGCCTCTCCCTCCAATACGGTGGGCTTTGCCTCCTATCTGCTGGCCTCCCACTGCACGGCCTCGGATGTGATGAATACCGGCACGGGCAGCAGCATCGGCTTCCAGGCAGGCGCGGGCGGGCAAACGGTGGACAGCTTTCACAGCGGCGGCAGCCAGTTTGGCATGGTGTGCGGAAACGGCTGCGTCGTCCGCGGCTGCTCCATCTCGCTCGCGGGCAGCGGCATCGGCATCTCCGCCACCGGCAGCCAGTGCGTGATCGATACCAACTCCATCCGCAGTTGCGCCACCGGCATCAACCTCACCGGCACGAACGGCCTCGTCATCCGCAACCGCATCACCCTCTGCACCGTCAACCTCTTCACCTCCGCCACCTCCCAGGCAGGCCCCGTGGTGACGGCGCAGGGATTGATCGCCAGCACGAACCCGTGGGCGAATTTTACGGATTGAGGCCGGGACGCGCTGCGCGCTTAAATGACGAAGCCAGAAATCAGAATGACGAAGAAATAACGAAATCAGAAACCAGAAATCCGAAGGAATGACGAAGTCCAAATGACGAACGGCAGCTATTTCCGGGTTCGGTTATTCGTCATTCCTTCGTCATTCTGATTTCTGATTTCGTCATTCGCGGCTTCGCCGCGCCCCCTCCCAAAAATACGCCCCCTCCCCCGCCTCCCGGTCTCCGGCCTGATACGCCTGCCACGCGAGGAGATCCGCGGCCAGCCAGTGCGCGATGCCGTTTTCAAACGAGGCCGCCTCATCCGGCGGCAACGCGGAGGCGATCCGCTGATCAAACTCGGATAGAAAATCGCGGTCCTGCGGAAACAGCGTCGCCACATTCGCTGCATCGATGCTGCCGCCCTCCGCGACGTGTTTTCCCAGCGCCGGAAAATAATCCGGCAGGGACACGAGCAGGCCCCGGAACACCTCCTCCTGAAGCATCCCCGCCAACTGCTCCGCATACTCCGGAGAGCGGCTCATCTCCGTGACCACCGCCGCCAGCATCAACTGATTTCCCGTCGTGCGCGTGTAGTCCGCCGCCTTCTTCGCCTCCGGATCGGTGATTCCCTTGATCGTTTCCCGCTGCTGGGTGAGAAAAAGATACGCGTCCTCGCGATACCGGGCAATGACCTCCCGCAATGGCATCCTCTGCACGTTCTCCGCCCCGCTGGCACGCTTCCCCGCGGTCCCGGCCCGCCGCTCCGCCGCACGCTGCCCCTCCTTCAAATACTGAAACGCCTTCGACACCCGCCGCTCCCCGCGCCCGCCCTCCGCCCTCTGCGCCGCACTCAGACCCCAATACACAGAAAACCCCGCCGCGATGAGCACCGCCAGGGCAAGGTAACCTGTTTTCCGCATAATCCGGGAATAATTGAACTTGAGCGCCTTACGACCGGTTTTCCAGCGTATGCGTTCAATCTCATATGGACCAGCGGAAACTGCAAATCGCAACTCCCCCTTGGCCCCGCAGAAAGAAAATCGTGAGACACGACACGGTGCCGGCCCGCCGCAAAAAATCATTCTTTTATATTATCTGATCGCATCAGGAGAGGACCACCGGGGCATCGAAACCGGCGCAAGATGAAAACATCATGGGAGCGGGTTCGCCGCCCGGGTGTGTTTCTCTCCGTCTCGTCTCACGGCGGCTTGAATTCTCATTTCCGGCGCATCATTTCAGGACGGCTTGAAGATGCCGCCGGGTTATTTAGACTTCCGGACCCGCGGCTGGCTGCACACCGGCCGCGGGTCTTTTCTCGTCTCATTTCCCAAATACCC
>DATAIE010000616.1:0-2020 GCA_036262875.1 Verrucomicrobiales bacterium | reverse complement strand
CGGAACGCCGGATGTGAAGCTGCTCGCGAAAAGCGGTCAGGCCTTGAACTTCGATTCCCTCCGCGTCGAGAAGACGCAGGACTGGCGGACGCATCACGTGGTCTTCAACAGTCAGGACCTCACGGAGGCCACTCTCTTCCTTGGATGCTGGGACGGCACCACCGGAGAGCTTTGGTGGGACGACGCGGTCCTGGAGGAATCGGCCTTCGTCAATCTGGTCCGCCGCGACGGCGCGCCGCTGACGGTCAGGGACTCCGGCGGGCGCACGCTCACGGAAGGCCGGGATTTCCAGAACCTCGTGGACTCCCAAATGGGAACGAAACCCTATGCGGGATGTTATACCGTTTGGCACGAGCCGCCCGCTCTCAAAACCTCTCTCCCGGACGGCACCCGGTTCACGGTGAGCTGGCATCATGCCGCCATAGTCCTCGACGATCAGGTCTGCCTCTGCCCTTCGGAGAAGAAGACCGTGGAGGTGCTGCGCGATCATGTGGAGCGCGTCAACAAACTGTGGGAGCCCGCCGGTTTCATGATGAGCCACGACGAAATCCGCGCGTGGAATCAATGCGCCGCCTGCCGCGCGCGCAGCCTGAGCGCCGGCCAGTTGCTCGCGGACAATGCGCGCACGTGCACGAAGATCATCCGCGACGTGAACCCCTCCGCCCGGATTTATGTCTGGAGCGACATGTTCGATCCCCATCACAATGCGAAGGATCACTTTTACCTCGCCCGCGGCGACTACGCCGGCTCATGGGAGGGGTTGGACAAGGATGTCACGATCGTCCCGTGGTATTTTGAAAAGCGCGCCGAAAGCCTGAAGTTTTTCGCGGATCGCGGCCACCGGCAAGTCATCGCCGGCTACTACGACAGCAATCCCGCCGGGGTGAAGGACTGGCTCAAAGCCGCCGCGCTGTACGAAGGTGTCGAAGCGGTGATGTACACCACCTGGCAAAACAACTACCGGGATCTCGAGACCTTCTTCAAGCTGGCCCGCGGTGCGGAAAAATAGAGTCCCCGCCAACTGCTCGCATCGAAGATTCGTAAAGAGCCGTTGCACCCGTCCGCACAACAAAGCCCGTCACCGTCCCGCGCTGCGTGACTGGGACCGCCGCCGTCCCGGCGGCTCACTCCCTCAACCTCCTTCACTCACGAAGTGGCTCATGCAGAGAGGCAAAGCCGCCGGGACGGCGGCGCTCCCAGTCGCCAAACGACGCACCACGCGCCTCCACCTGCGCAGCGATGCAGTCAGACGACTCACGGCATTGCCCCTCTGCAAGAGGGCGCGGACCTTCGAGGCAGCCTGCCTACTCCACTTTCAGAGTAATCTTGCGGATGTTCATCAGCGCCTGGTTTTCGCTCATGCGGCCGGGTTCCAGCCACACACGCCAGGAGCCGGGTTTGGTGAGCGTGAACTTTCCGGCTTTCACCGGCACGAATGCATCCGTCGTCCTGGTGACAGTTACATCCTTTTCCACCGAGGTATGACCAATGGTCAGGTGAAACGTGTGGTCCTTGATCACGCTGCTTTGATGCACCTCCACTTCCATCGTCACGGGCGAAGACACGAGGATGTCCCAGGCAAACCGGCTCTGCGGACTGCGCCATCCGGTCAGGTAATGCATCTCTTTGTTATACGAGGCGTCATCCGTATCGCTCACCACCACGGCGGTGCTGCTGTCGAGGAGATTGTCTCCTGAACTGAGAGCCTTTGCCTGCTCATTCTGTTTGGTTACCTTCTCCAGAACGGGCTTCATGAGTTCCGCCATCGCGGCATCGGAACTGCCGGCGAGTTCCTTGGAGAAGGCGAGCGCTTCGGGTGAGCCCAGCGTGCCCAGGGCCGCCGTAAACTGTGCGCGGGATTTGGCGGTGTCAGCCAGGGGAATCGCTTTACGCAGTCCCTCCACCACCTCAGCGCCGGTAAAGGAAACGACACGCGTCACCGTGCGGCAATACGCTCCTGTGAGCACGTCATGATCGCCGGAGCGGGCGGCGTTGAACAGGGCGCTCGCCAGAGTGGAAT
>DATAIE010000615.1:0-2299 GCA_036262875.1 Verrucomicrobiales bacterium | reverse complement strand
CGTGAGCGCCGAGTGGCAGCGCCTCCGTTCAGACCAGACCCTGATGGAAACAGTGATGGATCAGTAAGAGGTCCTCAGCCGGCCGCCGGTGTTTTCTTTGAGAACAGTCGCTTCAGCAGGCCCGGTTTTTTGGAGTCCTGGGATTTCGCTTCGGGGTCGGGCGTCTGGGCGGGGATGACGACGGGCATGGACTGCTGCCATCCGCCGCCGAGCGCCTTGATGAGGGCTACGGTGGCAATGAGGCGCTGGCCGGCGACCTGATGGACGCCGCGCCGGGCGGTAAGGGAGGTCCGCTCGGCGTCGATGACGTTCAGATAGGCACCCGCGCCGGCGTCGAACTGGACCCGCGCCACGGTGGCGGCTTTCTCGGAACTGGTGAGCACCCGGCTTTGTGCGGCGGACTGTTCGCTGAGATGGTTCAGGGCGGTGAGTTGATTCTCGACGTCACCGAGGGCTGTCAGGATGCTCTGGCGGTAAAGAGCCAGGGCCTCATCATATTGGGCGCGGGAGCGTTCGAGGTTGGCTTTGTTCTTTCCACCTGAGAAAAGCGGCAGACTCACGCTGGGGCCGATGTTCCACTTGGTGCTCTCCGTATTGAAGAGGCTGCTGACGGCGCTGCTGAGGAATCCCCCGCTGGCAATGAGCTTGATGGACGGGAACCATGCCCGCTGCGCGATGCCGAGCTGGGCGTTGGCGGCGACGAGGAGCCGTTCTGCCTGGGCGATGTCCGGGCGGCGCTCCAGCACGTCGGTGGGCACGCCGGCGGGCACTGAGGGCGGAGCGCTGAGGCCCCTGCCGTTGGGCGCGATGGTGAAGTTGGAAGGGTCTGCGCCGCAGAGAATGGCGATCGCGTTTTCCAACTGATCGCGCTGTGTGCCGAGGGCGGCCACTTCGGTTTGCGCCGCGGCATACTCGGTTTCCGCCTGAGCCTGCTCCAGTTCATTGCCGGCACCGGCCTTGACCTGACCCTTTACCACGTCCACCCACTTCTTACGCCAGCCTACAGCGTCGCGAAGCGTGGCGAGTTCGCCATCCAATGAGCGGAGGCGAAAGTAGTTCTGGGCCAGTTCGGCCTGCAGGCCGAGAAGCACGTTTTGCATGGCGGCGGCTTCAGCGGCGGCCTGCTGGACATTGGTCTCATATTGCCGCCGCACGCGGCCCCAGAGATCCAGTTCGTAGGTCAGGTCGACCGGCATGTCGAAGCTCCAGCCCTCATAGCGCAGTCCGTTGAGCGGCACCGGTGAGGGTTGATTCTGCGAGGTGCGCTGGTGATAGGCCTGGGGATTCAGATTCGCCTGGGGAAAGAAATTCGCCCTCGCGACCCGCGCGGTGGCGCGGGCCTGATCGAACCTGGCCACCGCAGCCCGCAACTGCTGGCTCTCCGCCGTGGCGCGAGCCTCCAGCTTATTCAGCACCGGATCTTTGAATACGGTCCACCACGCACCGCGGGACAGGGTTTCCAGCGGGCGCATCTCGCGCCACACCGAACCGGCCTTGTATTCCGGAGACACCACGGTGTCCGGTCGTTTGTAGTCGCTCTTCGGCTTTGCCGGCAGGACGGCCGGCGCGGCGAGCGTCAGCGTGAGAATCAATGAGGCAGCTTTCATAACCAATCGGGGGCTTTCGAATTTCGTCATTCCTTCGGGTTTCTGATTTCTGGTTTCGTCATTCCTCCTCATGCCTCCACGGGGTGGAGGGGGACCGCATCCTGCGCGGGTTTCTTCTTCCTTCCGAGTTTCATCAGCATCACGAAGAACACCGGGGTGAAGAACAGCCCCAGCAGGGTCACTCCGATCATCCCGGAGAATACCGCGGTGCCCATGGCGCGCCGCATTTCGGCGCCGGCCCCGTGTGAAGTGACGAGCGGATACACCCCGGCGATGAACGCGATGGACGTCATCAAAATGGGGCGGAGACGCAGCTTGCAGGCCTCCAGCGCCGCCTCCACGGGCGACATGCCGTGCTCCTGGCGGTCCCGGGCGAACTCCACGATAAGGATGGCGTTCTTACAGGCGAGGCCGATGAGCACGATGAATCCGATCTGAGTGAAGATGTTATTGTCACCGCCCACCAGTTTCACTCCGGTCAGTGCGAAGAGCAAACACAGCGGAACGATGAGAATGATGGCCAGCGGCAGCCTTAAACTCTCGTATTGCGCCGCGAGCACGAGGAAGACGAGGAACACGCACAGCGGGTAGATGAATACGGAGGTATTTCCTGCAATCACTTTTTGATACACCAGTTCCGTCCAGTCCGGTTCGAAGCCCGCCGGCAGGGATTTGGCCAGTTCCTGGATGCG
>DATAIE010000614.1:0-4224 GCA_036262875.1 Verrucomicrobiales bacterium | reverse complement strand
TGGGACATCAAACACATGGTGCGCCTCATGGTAACCAGCGCCGCCTACCGGCAGTCCTCTGCGGCTACGGCTGCAGCGCTGGCCCGCGACCCGCAGAACCGCGAACTCGCGAGGGCCGGACGCTGGCGGCTGGATGCGGAGTTTGTCAGGGACAATGCCCTCGCCGTCTCCGGCCTGCTGGTCCGCCGCGTGGGAGGCCCCAGTGTGAAGCCCTATCAACCGCCGGGCTATTGGGAAAATCTGAACTTCCCCGCACGGGAATGGGACAACAGCCGGGATGAAAATCAGTGGCGGCGCGGACTCTATACATGGTGGCAGCGCAGCTACGTGCAGCCCTCCATGCTTGCCTTCGATGCCCCGACGCGGGAGGAATGTGCCCCGGACCGCACCCGTTCGAATATTCCCCAGCAGGCGCTCGTGCTGCTGAATGACATGACCTACGTGGAGGCTGCCCGGGTTTTTGCGACGCGCATTCTCAAAGAGGGAGGGACGAATGATGGTGCCCGGCTTTCGTGGGCCTGGCGCGAGGCGACCCTGCGCGAGCCTGACAAAGAGGAACTGACGGCTCTGGCCGCTCTGCTCGGGAAACACCGCGCGAAATTTACGCTCAACCGCAAAGCCGGAGAGGAAGCCGTGAAGGCAGGCTATGCGAAGCCTGTGGAAGGGCTCTCCCCGCAGGAACTTGCGGCGTGGATGTCCGTGGCCCGGGTGATCCTGAATCTGAGCGAGACCATCACCCGCTCCTGAACGGATCAGCGCCGGCGGCGAACGCAAAGACCCGCGAGGCTCAACAGCCCGAGGGCGGCGGCACCAGGCTCGGGAACGGCAAGTGCCGAGATCCCCTGCGTGCGCGCGATGTTGATCTCCGAAGCCGTGAGGACGTGATTGAAGATGGCAAAGTCATCAATCTGACCGCCGGGCCAGAATGATTGGAAAGAAAGAGCGCCGATTTCAAAGTTCTGCACAGAGGCCCATGGAAGGGCCGCCGTCGTGGAACTCGTTCCGCTGAGGATCGAAGCTCCATCGCGGTAGATGGCCATGGCTCCGTCGTCCCCGTTATAGGTCAGCACGTAGTGATGGAGCGCATCGGAAACGGAGCCGATATTTCCGGAGAGCCGGGGTCCTGCGCCCGGCGAGGGCCACCCGGCGTCCCAGTAGGTGTTGCCGTCGCTCCATTCCATGTGAAGATTCAGCAGGCGGTTCGAGGACCCGGCGTTGCTGTCATTCATATAGAAGACGCTTGAGCCGGAGCTTTCAGCGTTGGCTTTCATCCAAAAAGAGACGCTCACTTTGTTCCCCGTAGTGGCGTTGAAACCGGACAGGGAAGTGCCGGCGGTCCCGGTGCGGGCGAGAAGGGAAGACGTGGGACCCAGTTGCATGCTTCCGCCGAACTGACCGGTGGGCAGCCAGGTGCCGGAGGTCGACATCGTGTTGCCATGCCCCGAGGCGTCGTTTGCCACTGTGCCTGAGCCCTCATTGAGGGGGTACCACGCGATGAGAGAGGCCTGGCTTGCAAGGGGCAGAGCAAAAAGAGAAAGGAGGAGGCAGGGCTTCATGGGCGTAATTCAGAAGAAGTTAACAAATCAGACCTGCTCCGCAACGTTTTTCTCAGCCGGATTGGAGGAGATCGCCAGGGGCGGCGTCTTAACCGGAGGACTACGGGGAGGTCCCCGCCTTCACCCGGCGGCAAATTTCACGGAGCGTCGATTCGATATCGCCTCCCGCCGTGCGGAATGAGTCCGAATCGATGGTCAGCGGCGCACCGATGACCACGAGCGGCGCGCCGTATTCCGGGCAGCGCACAGCCTGTTCGAGGCTGAGTCCGCCCACGGCCTGGACGGGAATGCGCACGGCCTCCACCACTTCGCGGAGCTGATCCAGCGGGCTCGGCATGCGTTCACCGCGGGCGGCAATGCCGCGGCGCTCGTCGTATCCGATGTGATGCACGATGTAATCGCATCCGAGGTCCTCGAGCCGGCGTGCCCCGTCGATCATGTCTTCGCAGGCCATGTTGTCGCCCATCACCTTTACCCCAAAATCGCGGCCGGCCTGGACGACGCATTTGACCGTTTCGTCATGGGCACGGGCCATCACGACAACATGGGTGGCCCCCGCTTTGGCCATCATCTCCGCCTCCAGATAACCGCCATCCATTGTTTTGAGATCGGCTACGATGGGAATGCCCGGGAAGTTTTGACGCAGCGCCCGCACGCCATGCAACCCCTCTGCCAGAATGAGCGGTGTGCCTGCCTCCAGCCAGTCCACTCCGGCACGCAAAGCCGTGGCGGCCGTGGTGAGCGCTTCGTCGATATTGGTGAGGTCGAGAGAGATTTGAACGATGGGCTGCATGTGAGGATGGGTTTCGCGCTTCTGCCACGGACTGGCACGACCTGCGAGAAGGAAATCAGGGAGTTTCAATCGAAGGGCGCGAAGAGAAAGCGGTCCTGAGGACCCCTTGCGGGTCGCAACCATTAGCGAGGCGTCAAGCGACGCAGGAGCGCTGACGCCTCGATCCCAATCAAAACGATCCCGCACCCCGGAGGGTGTGCCAGCAGCCTCCGGATGTTGCTGCGACCACCTGCCGGGGTCGATGAATGTTCCGGGCCCTAGCGAGGGGTCCGTGCTCCTTCGTCGCTCGACGCCTCGTTAATGGCTGCGACCCGCGAGGGGTCGTTATCTGCATCCGCCCTATTCGAGTGGTCTCCTCGTTCCCTCAGATTTTCCCTCTCACCGAAAGCCAGAGGGCGCGCAGCATGAGCCGTTTCACCCTGGGGCGGGGCACCTTGGCAGCTTGAGGCGGAAGGGAATCCGATTGTGCTGCGAGAAGGTCGAGAGTGGCCTCTCCTATCAAGAGAGGCAAAAGGGCGGCGAAGCGCAGGCGCACGGAGGTGAGAGCCCGGACGTAGTCCCTACCGGCGCTCAGGCGTTCGCGGGCCGTCGCAAGCCAGCGGCGGCGCACGGTGTGCCAGGGTTTCCAGTCAGAGGCGGGCCAGGCAAGACTTGTCAGGCCTTCGGCGCGCAACTCATCGGCGGGAAGGTAACAGCGGCCCTCCGCCATGTCCTTTGGCTGATCGCGCAGGATATTGATGAGTTGCAGGCCCTTTCCATAGAGCGTGGCGTGCCTGAGCATCTCCTCGCGGGGCAGGGAAGAGCAGCGGGGGATTTTCAGGGCACAGATTTCCGTCCAGAAGACGCCGACGCATCCGGCAACCAGCCAGGTGTATTCGTCGAGGGCGGCGGCATCCGGCAGAGCGACGGGCTGTGACGTGTCCGCAAACCGCTGCAGGTCCAGTGATTGCCCGTGAATGATCCGCTGGAGCACGGTGCGAATGAACACTGCCTCCTCCGCCCCGCAGGCATGCAGCGCTTCCCAGCATTCTGGAAGGCGGGAGAGCAGAATGCGCTCGCCGGCATGATCCACGGAGTTGGAGAATTCCTTTGCGGCGGCGAAGAACGCGGCATCGGGCCCGTACTGGACCGCTCCATCAAAGGCAGCCAGCAGTTTGAGGCGCTCCTGAGCCGGACGCGCCGGGACATCCGCGATCGTGTCCGCCGCGCGCGCCAGCAGATAGCTGAGGCTGAGGGGCACGCGCACGGGCTTTGGCAGTACGCGCAGACTCAGATAGAACGACCGCGAAACGGCAGCGAGGAGCCCGGTGTTGAGGGGGGAATCGGAGGGATGGGACATGAACGGCAAACAGGCCGGTCCTTCAGCCGGGGCCCGCGGGCTCAACTGCTGAAATAAGTGTAGGCCTTCAGATTCCGCCGGTAGTTCCGGTAAATAGCATCCGCGGCTTCCTCATCCACGCGTTTGGCGGAGAGCGGGTCTTCAGTCAGGGCGCGGAAGCGTTTGAGGAGATCGCGCGGGACGTATTCGAGGTAGGAGAGCACTTCCGCCGCAGTGTCGCCGGCGAGCTGCTGGCTGTAGCTGATCTTGCCGTTTTTCAGCCGCACGGTGACCACGCTGGTGTCGCCGAGGAGGTTGTGGAGATCGCCGAGAGTTTCCTGATAGGCTCCCACCAGAAAGACGCCCATCATATAGGATTCCCCGTCCTTCAGCGGGTGCAGGGGAATGGTGGTCTTCTTGCCGGCGTCGTCCATGAAGCAGTTGAGCACGCCCTCGCAGTCGCACGTCACATCGGAAATGACCGCCTGGCGGCTGGGCTCTTCGTCGAGGCGGTGGATCGGGGCGACGGGGAAGAACTGGTTGATGGCCCACACGTC
>DATAIE010000613.1:0-1519 GCA_036262875.1 Verrucomicrobiales bacterium | reverse complement strand
ATGATCTCCAGGGCCGGGTTGGCGAGCTTCGAGCGGGTGTAGCTCAAAGAGAGCCGTCCGCCGCTGATGTCGATCACCGGACCGGCGTTGCGCGTCGACGGGTCGGTGCCCATGGCGTACTCCACGAGGTTCACGTTGCCGTCACGGTCGGGATCGGCGGTGGCCGCCTGCTGGGCGGGAGTGAGCGCGGGCATGGTGCGGGCCGCCCATGCGGCATAGGTCTCCGCCACGGAAACGAACACGCTGTCATTGGCTGTGGGAGTTCCGCCAGGACCGCTGGCGGTGATCCGCAGTTCGTAGGTTCCAGAGGCAGTGAAGCTGGCGTCCGTGTCTTTGTTGGCGGGAGCCGTGAAGGTCACGCTTCCGGGGCCGCTCACTTTGGTCCACTGCACCGTGACGCTTCCGATCGAGAGTGATCCAGGGAAGACGTAGGCGTGAAGGATCGCGGGCGATCCCGCGGCCACTGAGACATCCAGCGGCGCGATGACTCCAAATGTGGAATCGCTGCCCGGGCTCAGGGCGGCGGGCTGCCAGCTTTCCTTGAGGCCCCATGTGCCGCGACCGGCCGCGGGATTCACGATTTCCAGCGACGCCCCGGCGCGGGTTTCGGGATACCAGTCGCCTTCATAGCGGAAGTCGAGGATGCCCAGGTTGTGACCCACCGTTTCCAACCGGATGGATTCCCCGTTGTTGTCGAGCCGCCCGCTGGTCCACTGGGTGGCAGTCACCGCGGGGAACTGATTGTGGAATCTTGTCAGATCATTGGTGATGACGGTGTAGGCACCCGCGGCCAGGGTGGAGACCGGGAATGTGAAGGTGATGCCGCTGCCGAAGTGGACGCCGGTGAGCGTCACCGGAGCGGCGCTGATGTTCTTCAACTCGATGTATTCCGCCTGGGAGCCCGGAGTATCGAACCGGATTTCCGTGATGCGCAGAGCATTCATGAGTTCGGTGTCCGAGGTCAGGTTCGTTCCGTTGCTGAATCCAGGCGTAGGCAGGGGGAGGTAGGCGACCGTGGTGGCTCCGTCCGGATTCCGTCCCTGCGAAGCGTCCGGAAGTCCTGGCAGGACCATGACGTCGTCCGTAATGGCACCCGCGGCGCTCAGCAGCGTGATGGTATCGTGCAGGCTGGAAACCTTGAAGCTGACGTGGTCCGCTCCGGCTTCCGCATCCCCGTCCGCCTTGAGCTCCAGGAACCCGGCGGCTCCGATAAAGCTGAGCGGCGGGAAGACGTTTTGGTCAGGATCGTTCAACACGTCCTGGGTCAAACTCCATCCGGCAATGCTTACCGGATTCGTGTCCGGGTTGTAGAGTTCCACGAAATCACCGGCCACGATAAAGTCGTTGGCTCCCAGCCATTCATTGATGCGGACTCCGCTGCCGCTGCCGACGATACAGGCTCCCGTATTGGCGGTGCCTGGTGTAGGCGTGGAGAGGAGCCAGGACTTCCCAATGCGGGCGATGGAAAGGCCGGTGATTTGCGGCCCGAACTGGACAGAGTCGATCAAGGTTCCGTCCG
>DATAIE010000612.1:0-5276 GCA_036262875.1 Verrucomicrobiales bacterium | reverse complement strand
GAGTCCGCCCGCAGTGGCCTGCGATTTTGATTACGACGTCTTTGCCGGCGGTCCGTGGAAGCTCTTTTTGAAATGGAACGGCGAGCGATACCCGACATTCGCGGACGTGCGCGCAAAGGCCCCTGTTTACCGTCACGCCGTCCAACTGGAGACCTCCTCCCTCTTTGCGGGTGGACTGCTTCCCCCTGGGGATGAAAAGAGGATTCATGCGGCGGCCGATCTTCGGCTGAAGGCGGGGACCGCCGCGATCGATGCCGGGGAAGTTCTGCCCGGCATCAATGACGGGTTTATCGGCAAGGCACCCGACCTGGGCGCGTATGAAACGGGTGAGCCGCTTCCGCACTACGGTCCCCGTCCCGAAGTTCAACGTTAATCCCATGAATCTCCGTTTCCTGCCTGCCGTTCTTCTCTGCGCACCGCTGGCTGTGGCGGCTGAAGCGCCTGCGGTCGTATCGCACATCAAGGTCCTCTCTGGTCATGTGCCCGACTTTTCCAGCATCGAAGCATGGAAGAAGGCGTTCATCAAAGAGGGCATGACGGACCGGGAGAAGGCCATGGCCGTGTGGCAGTCCGTGGTGTCTTTCCAGCATCAGGAAACGCCGCCGCAGGAATTCCTTCAGGTTGAGAACAGCGTGCAGGATCCCATCAAGATGGCAAATGTGTACGGCTATTCGCTGTGCAGCGTGGCGTCAGCGCATGTGCAGGCTCTCGCGCGGGCGGCCGGCTTGAAGGCGCGGGGATGGACCATCAACCGCCACACGGTTTCGGAAGTGATGTGGGACGGGAAATGGCACCTCCTCGACTCCTCGCTCATCAATTACGTTCCGAAAGCGGACGGCGATCTCGCCGGCGTGGAGGAAATCGTGACCGGTATCAAAGACTGGTATGCCGGGAATCCCGGCTTCAAAGGAAATGACAGCAAGCTCAATGCCTTCATGCGCGGCGGTGGTTGGAGAAAGGGACCGGACATTCTCAGCCGCTGTCTCTACTATGATGAGAACGGCTGGCTGCCCGCCGCCACGCATGGCTGGTATTCCACCATGCAGGAATATGACGGCTCCACTCTCTTCCAGTCCGAGGCAGGTTATTCCACCGGCTATGAGGTCAACGTTCACCTTCATCCCGGCGAACGATTGACGCGCAACTGGTCCAACAAAGGACTCCATATCAACATGGATGGCAGCGGCGGAGTGCCCGGATGCCTGACGCAGGTCACCGGCAGGGACAGCCTGCGCTATACACCAAAATTCGGCGACATCGCCCCGGGCCGGATTGGGAATGGAACGGTGGAATACGATGTCCCGCTGGATTCCCCGGTCATGGGACAGGCCGCCCTGCGGTATGAGAACCTAACAGCAGGAAAGGCGCCCCGCCTCGGGGTGAAGGATTCCCCGGCTCCCGGGATTCTCGAACTGCGCCGGTCGTCGAGCTATGTTTATCTAACGGGAAGTCTCGCGCTGCGAGCCGTCATTCCCGCCGGCGGCGAAATCGGGATCGCGCTTTCCGACAACAATGGCCTTGACTGGAAGCCGGTGAAAACAATCACCGCGGGCGGTGACGATACCATTGATCTCAAGCCTTTCGTCTTCCGCCGCTATGATTACCGGCTCCACTTCACCCTCAAAGGCGCAGGCACCGGAATGGATGCCCTTCGTCTTACCCACGACATTCAGCACTCGCAGCGTCCGCTGCCTGCGTTGAAGCAGGGAGCCAATACCGTGACGTTCCAAAGCGGGCCGCAGGAGGGAACGATTACGATCGAAGGCAGCACCGATCTCAAAAACAAATCGAAACAACTGGTCTTCACCGACTTCCATCCGGTGATGGAAAAATGCGAACCTGACGCCATGCGGCCAGCGGGTCGCGAGGGAAGCGTGACGTTTCCCGTGAAAACACCCGGGGACCTCACACGCCTGCGCATTCATTCCTTCTACCGCTGCCGGGATGCGAAGGATTCGTGGAACGTGCAGGTCTCCTTCGACGGAGGCAAAACATTCCGCAGCGTGATCAGGCTCGATGGTCCTGTCGTCATGATGGGGCAGCCGGTGACCGTTGGTGAGGTTCCCGCGCATACACGGGAGGCCCTTGTGAGGTATACCGGCACGCAGGTGAATACGGCGGCGATCCTCAACTTCCGCATCGATGCCGACTACCTCGAACCGCACGGCGGATTCGCGCCCGTGGAGGTCACGTATGTCTGGGAGGAAAACGGTGCAGTGAAGCGCGATGTGCACGCTGCTTCGAAGCCGGACGAGTCCTGGGTGATCCACTGTGCCGCGCCGCCGGTCATGAAGAGCCTCACGGTGGAGCGCAGGCGCTAACCGGATTCACGAATGCGGATGATCTCCACCCGTCCCTTCGAGGTCAGAACGCCGCAGGTGTCGCCGTCGGGATGCTGGAGGATGGCCACCGGCTTGCCGTGGATCCACCGGAAGCGCTGAAAGCGGGTGAAGGCTCCACCCTCCGTCTGAGCTACGACGCCCTCCTTTTCGTTGAGAGCGATCACCTGGTTTCGTCCTGTAAATCCCACGAGAGGCTGTGCCATGTCGGCATCCAGGGTCAGGCGCTGCTGTGAATGGGGCAGGTAGAGGTAGGCTCCGTTTGCACAGCCCGCTGCGATGGCGAGGGAGGCCCATGAGGGAGAGACGGCCAGATGCAGGGGAGAGGAGGGTAATTCCTCCTGATCCACATTTTCATTATGCAGAATCATCAGGCCGCGCTCCACCGCCATGATCACGTGCTGGCCGTGAGCGGCCAGAGCCGTGAGGGCAGGGGAGGGCGGCCAGTCTTTATAGAGAGCCGATTTGCTCGCGCGCAATTGTCCGGACCCGTCGAAAAAATGCAGATGAATGCCGTCCGCTTCCGGAGCGCCGAGACACCAGAGATCGCCGCAAACGGCGATGGTTTCCGTTCGTCCGTGCATCCACGATGGACGGCCCGCGGAGAGAGAGGTAACGCTTTTTTCCCTAACAATAGTCTGCAAAGCCCCCCCCGTGGTCGAATGCAGTTCCGGTCCGCAGATCATCAGGACGCTATGCGGTCCGCGCACCAGCGAGGGTTTGCTGGACAAGCCCGTGCACCATAGCCATTGAGCCGCTGTGAATACCTGTTTGTCGTGCCAGTCTCCGCCGAGAAGAAGGAGCGGTCCCGGGCGGTGTGGACTAACGGCAAGGACATAAAGTTCATTTCCGTCACCGGAAATACCGGTCAGGAACTCGCCGCCGGGAAACTGCTTTTCAAAATCGATGGTGCCGCGGTGCTCTATTGTCAGACCGCGCGCCCATCCGTTAGTGGCCGAAGACTTCGGCTTTGCCTGTGCCCGTGACCGCTCCTCTTCTCTCACGAGATTGGTAAACCGGGCGATGTCGCCGGAGAGCAGTTTGTCGCCGGCCTCCAGTGCCGCGAGGTTCTCACCGGCACGGCGGATGGAGGCGGCGTCTCCGTTTTGAAATTGAGAGGCGATAAGGCCCAGCGCGCCCTCTTTTGCGGTTTCCCTAACCAATGCATCCGGCCAGGCGCGGGAGATGCCGGTGAGGATCTTCGCCAGCCCCTCCAGACGTGAGGTCTGCGGAGGAGTTGCGCAGAGACGCCGGGTCAGTTCCAGGGCCTGCCCGGGCCATTTCCGCTGGGCCATGAGATCGTAGGCTGCGAGGAGTGCCGCCGTGGCCTGGCCGTTGTCCGGCCATGCAGAGATCAGCAGCGCCAGCGCTTCCTCCGGGGCGTCGAGCTTGCGTTCGAGCAGGGTGGCCGCGCCGATGACTGCCTGGCGGTCGATGAACTCCTGCACGGCCTTCCGCCATGCCTGGTGCGCCCGTTCCAGATCGCCCGCCTCCTTCCATTCATCCCCGGCGGAATTGTGCTGGCCCAGCTCTTCGTAAATCCCCGCCGCCTCCACGTGCAGTCCGCCGGAAGCGAGGCACTCCGCGGCGGCCGGGAGGTTGTTCAGACGCGTCCGGTAAAGCGTGGCCGCCTCGCGAAAGTGGCCGCCCGCGCGCAGGGCCGCTGCGGCCGCATGCAAGTCCCCCAGCAGATGTGCGTGAATGTAGGCTGCTGCCCGGTGATTGCCGCGCCGCGCTTCGGCTTGCGCCTGGGCCACATACTGCGCCCGCAGCGCCTGCTGATAGTGGTGGGGCAGATCCCAGGAATCCACGGGGCCGCCCCCGCGCAGTCCGCTCATGGAGAAATCCGCGCTGCGACTCATGTTCAACTGATCGCCCGGCGCTGCGGTGCCCCGGTGCAGCGCACTCGAGTTCAGGGGCAGGGCGCGACGCAGGGCCTTTTCCGGGTCGCGCTTAAATTCCTCCAGCAGTTCATCCACCGCCTTCCAGCGGCGGCGCATCATTTCTTCGGAAACACGATTGAGCCACCCGCGCATCCCGCCGGATGACGGGACCGGCTGAAAATCAGTTGTGGAACGTGGGCGCGGCGTTTGAAAGCCACCCCGGCTCGTGGAACGGCCCCGGCGGACGATGATTCTGCTCATCAGTATCATCAAAAATACCAGGAGGGCGATCACCAGAACGAACGGGGGGACAGAGGGATCGCGGATGATAGAGACGAGTGCGAAGATCAACAGCACCCCCAGCACAGCAATGAGCCACCGGGGCAATTGGGCGCCGGTCGCTGGTCCGCTCGCCGTTGCGGGCTTCGGAGATGTCCGGCGGGCTGAGGAAAAGGCGGCAGCGATCCACTCCCTCCAGCCTCCTCTTTTTGAGGGCCCGTTCATTCCCGGTAAATCCTGTGGACAGTCTTTGCCGATCCGCTGCTCCTCTTCGCGAAAGATGGTCTTCTCATCAAAGACCAGGGCCAATCGCACGTTGCGCACCTCGCTCAACATCGGGTCCACGGAAACAGCACCCGTCCACAGCGGGCCGGAATGGTGCGCTGGAGCTCTCACCAGATCACTGACCGGAAGAATCTCCGTCGCCTCAAAAGCGGCGGGAGGATACGCTGGATGCCACACCACCGCTTCCCAGGGACACATGGCGGTCACTTCGTCCGGCGTGAGGGACGGGCTCACGGTGGCATCGCACGGCATCCACAGGCGGCCATGACGACAGGTAAACGGAATCGCCCGCGGCAGGACCGCCGGGGTCGGCCCGTTGGGAATAGAGAAGAGCGCTCCCGTGCCATCGGGCATGATCATCACGCCGGCATCCTCCAGTTTCAGGCCGGCCTCCAGCAGCGTGTGCAGCCACTCCCCGGGATCGCTGCCGGATACGAACCAGCCATGCACCGGCGCGGCGGCCCCTTTCGCGGGGCGCAGCGTGAGAGCG
>DATAIE010000611.1:0-4680 GCA_036262875.1 Verrucomicrobiales bacterium | reverse complement strand
CGGCAGGTGGGTTACATGACTCAGAAGTTCAGTTTTTACGAGGACCTCAGCATTGAGGAGAACCTCGATTTTGTGGCCCGCCTCTATCAGTTGCCGGACCGGAAGCAGGTGGTGGCGGAGAGCATTCGCGGTCTCGGGCTTGAGGAGCGGCGAAAGCAACTCGCCGGCCAGTTGTCAGGGGGATGGAAGCAGCGCATGGCCCTCGCCGCGTGCCTCATTCATCAGCCAAAGCTGCTGCTGCTCGACGAACCCACCGCCGGCGTGGACCCGAAGGCCCGCCGGGACTTTTGGGAGCAGATTCACGGCCTCGCCGCCAAAGGTCTGACGTTTCTGATTACCACGCACTACATGGACGAGGCCGAGCGCTGTGACCGCCTCGCCTACATCTCTTATGGAAACATGCTGGTGGACGGTACGGTGGCGGAGGTCATCGCCCACGCAAAACTGATCACCTGGTCGGTGAAGGGACCGCGCCTGGGCGACCTCGCGCGGCAACTCCGGGAGTTGCCGGGCGTGGAGCAGGCGGTGGCGTTCGGCGGCGTGCTGCACGTCAGCGGCAGCAATGAACAGGCGCTGGAAAACAGTGTCTCCGCATTCCGGCGGGACCCCTGGGAGTGGACGCGGGTCAGTTCCGGGCTGGAGGATGTCTTCATCCACCTCATGCAAACCGCGCAGGACAACTTCTCCCGATGAGCGCGGGCCGGAAATTCTCTTTCGCCCGTTTGTGGGCCATGGTGGTGAAGGAATTCATCCAGTTGCGCCGCGACCGGATGACGTTTGCGATGATCTTCGGTATTCCGATCATGCAGATCTTTCTGTTTGGATTCGTGATCGACAGCGATCCCCGTCACATGCCGTCCGCCATCCAACTGGCAGACGACGGTCCGTACGGCAGGGCGCTGATGGCCGGGCTGCGGAACAGCACTTACTACGATTTCACTCACGTCATCCACTCCGAAGAGGAGGGACGCCGTCTGCTGGCCCGCGGGAAGGTTCAGTTCGTGGTGACTATTCCGCCGGACTTCACGCGGGAGCTGCTCCGCGGCAACCGGCCGGCGGTTCTGGTGGAGGCGGACGCGAGCGATCCAACAGCCACGGGCGGCGGATTGAATGCGCTCACCGGCGTCATCATCACCGCCATGCAGGAGGAGTGGAAAGGTCCGCTGGCGCAACTCGCGCCCAAACCCGCTCCCATCGACGTCAGGGTGCACGCCCTGCACAATCCGGAGGCGCTGACCTCCTACAACATCGTGCCCGGCCTCATGGGAGTGGTGCTCACACTGACCCTGGTGATGATTACCGCGCTGGCCATCACCCGCGAACGGGAGCGCGGCACCATGGAAAACCTCCTGGCCATGCCTCTCCGCCCCGCTGAGGTGCTCATCGGAAAGATCACGCTGTATATCATTATCGGATACATTCAGATCGGTCTGATTCTCGCCGCCTCGCGTTACGTTTTCACCGTTCCCGTGCACGGTGATCTTTGGACGCTTCTCCTGAGCTCCCTGCTGTTCATCGCAGCCAATCTCGCGATGGGGATCACGTTTTCCACCGTCGCGAAAAACCAACTCCAGGCCATGCAGATGGCCATGTTCATGTTCCTGCCGTCCATGCTGCTTTCCGGCTTCATGTTTCCGTTTCGCGGGATGCCTGTGTGGGCGCAGTGGCTCGGTGAGGTGCTGCCCATCACCCACTTCCTGCGCATCACCCGCGGCGTCATGCTGAAGGGACTCGGCTTCGACGATCTTGGATTCGAGTTCTGGCCCATCGCGGTTTTCGCCGTCGTGATGATGGCCATCGGCATCAAGCGCTACCGGCAGACGCTGGATTGAATTTCCCGCTTCAGCGTGACTTGCTCTGCAGGAACTTCACGACGGCCTCCGTGCGGGAGCGGACCTGGAGTTTGCTGTAGATGTTGCGGACGTGCGTGTTCACGGTCTCGACAGCGATGGCGAGTTCGGAGGCGATTTCCTTGTAGAGAGAGCCCTGAGCGAGGAGTTCGAGAATCTGGCGCTCGCGGTTGGTGAGGTCGTCCGTGTCTTTTTTAGCCTGCCCCTGCTGGTGGAAAAAACGGACCACCTGGAGGGCGATGTGGCTGCTCATGGGCGCACCGCCGGCGACAACGTCATTGATGGCGTCGAGAAGACGGGTGGGAATGTCGCGCTTGAGGAGATACCCGGAGGCACCCGCGGCGAGAGAGGCGAAGACGTTATCACTGTTGTCGTACACGGTGAGCATCATCACGAGCACGTCCGGATGTCTTTCCTTGAGTTTGGATACACACTCGATCCCGCTCTTGCCCGGGAGATTGATGTCCATGAGCACCACCTTCGGAGGCTGGCGGGTGAGGGCGGGCAGCGCGGCCTCTGCAGAGGGCCATGCGCCGGTGATCTTCCAGCCCGTGGCCTCGCGCAGGATGCCGGCGAGGCTTTCCCTCAGGCCGGGGTCATCCTCCACAATGGCGATCGTGTTGATACTCGAATGCATATTTTTCTCGTCAGGGGGTTGCCGGGAGCGGCCAGCGGATGGCTACCCGGGTGCCGTTGAAGTCCGAGGTCAGTGTGCAGGTGCCGCCGATATCCTCAAGCCGCCGTTCCATGTTGCGCAATCCGTTTCCGGGACCGGGCTGTGCGACCGGAAACCCGGGACCGGTGTCCGTCACATCGATGCAGAGATGGCCGTCGGCGATGTTCATTTCCAGACGGACTTCACAGGGCCCGGCATGCTTGAGCGTGTTGTTGAGGGATTCCTTGACGGCAAGGAATAGGTGGTGCCGTGCCTCGGCACTGATGGGCAGGGCGGGCAGTACCGGCGAAATGCCAAAGCGGCAGCGCACGGGACTCCCGTTCAGAAACTCCTCCGCAAAGCGGCAGAGGTAGGCGCCGAGGTGCTCCAGGGTGTCATTCCCGGGATCCACTGCCCAGACGATTTCATCCATGGCCACCACCACCTCGCGGGTCAGCCCTGACAACTGATCCAGATGGGCCTTCGCCGCGGTGCTGTCCTCCTGCTCCAGGTCTCTCCCGGCCATCGCTGTTATCAGCGCCATGCGGGTGAGACGCGCGCCGACATCGTCATGCATATCCCGGGCGATGCGGGTTCGATCCTGCTCGAGGGCATTCTGCGCCATCACCCGGTCCAGTTTCTGCCGCATGCGCTGGTGCCACAGATACCATCCGGCTCCTCCAAACAGGGCTACTACCCCAGCAGCGATGGACGGCCAAAACCACGGACGCTGCCACAGATACGAGTTCACCCGGATATTCAGGGAAAGGGACGTCCCGGCACCGTTGGAGTCGAGGTTATAAAGCAGCGCGGCGATGCGCATCACGTATTCTCCCGACTGCGGAATCCGGCGGGTGATCACCCGGTGGTTCCCGTCCACCACACTCCACGCGCACTTCCACGAAAGCGTCAGGGTGTCGCCGGCTTTTACGCTCGACTCGAGCGGCAGATCGCTGATCCATTCTGCATAGCCCTTCGGGTCGTCATCATCGAGGCCGAGCGAAGGAGCCGTTTTCGTGTCCACCATTTGGGCGATGTAGGGATTGGAACCCTCCCGGCGCCAGCCCAGAGGTGTGCCCATGGCTCCTTTTACGTCATCAGCCCGTTTGTTGAACTCCGAGTTTTTCCACAGGTCCCTGGTGGGATCCGAGCTGCCGGTGGGAAGATTCAACGTGAGGGCATCGATAACGGCCCGTCCCGTGGTGGCCGGACTTCCGGAACTGAAGGTCAGCCGCAGCGTCTCACTGCCCGCCGGGACAAATAGCGGCTCGCGCCGGGGGAAGAGAAAAACGTCATGCCAGTCCGCACCAAACCCCAGGGTGGCCCCCGAGAGCGAGACATGTGAACCGCCCGTGACCCGGCCCTTCGCATCGAGAAACTGCGCCTGCAGGGACATGGCATCTCCTTTTTCCTCCACCCAGTCCGCGTCCAGTCCGGAGAGATGGCTGCGCACTCCCTTGGAGGCGAGCTCGGGGGTGTTTAAGAGCGTGATATCAAAGCGGATGTCGCGGCTGCCGGGAGGAAGTTCCAGCCAGTCGCCGGAAGGCACCGGATAATTCACCCCGTCCACGGTGATTTTCTCAATGATCACCCTCGGGAATTTGTCGGGAGGCGGAGCGGGGGCTGCCCGGAGAGGCAGCGCCGCTGCCAGAAGAATGGGAATTACAGATCGGATCACTCGCAGGCACTATACTCCCACGGACCGAAACTTATTCGGCGAAAATCGCTCCCCATATTTAGGGAGATTTGCCGCGGCAAAGCCTCAGCGCCGCCGCCGGCGCAGGACACAGAAACCACCGGCGAGTGCCAGCAGGGCGCTGCCGGGCTCCGGCACGGTGCCGGTGATGAGGATATTGTCCACACCGGACGCCTCGTTCAGAGATTGCGTGTCGTTGAAAATCTCCAGCCGTAAACGCATGATGCCGTCTGTGGGCGTGGGGAGGGAGATATTCGGAAACGTGGCAAACGCGCCACTCAGTGCCCCGAGCGTCGCATCGATGTAGGGTGAGTTGTTGGAACCTACAAAATTGAAGATGGGCGTTTCGTAGAAGCCATCTCCGTTGCTGTCGACGAAGGCCCGCACGTAATTCTCCACTTCCACCGTTGGCATGCCCGCCGCATCGATGGAAAGCCGGATGTCCGTGAAGCCTGCGACCGAAACGGTGAAGTCCACAC
>DATAIE010000610.1:0-4094 GCA_036262875.1 Verrucomicrobiales bacterium | reverse complement strand
CGTGCACCTCGCTGCCCGGCGAACTGAACTTCACCGCGTTGTTTAAAAGGTTCCAAAACACCTGCTGGAGCCTCACGGCATCGCCCATCAAAAGGAACGCCGGCGCCTCCAGTTCGAGGATGATGCGGACGCCCCGCTCGTCCGCAGAGCCGGAGCACGCCTCCCGCGCCGCATCGATCACGTCGTGCAGGTTCATTGGCTCCGGCTTCATGGATATTTTGCCCCGCGCGATGCGCGTTATATCCAGCAGATCGTCGATCAGTCGCGTTTCCAGTTCGAGATTTCGACGGATCAGACGCACGTCCTCCAGCGCGTCCGCCGGCATCGCGGCGTTTTCCTCCAGAAGGCTCAGGCGCATGAAAACCGGGTTCAGGGGATTTCTCAGCTCGTGGCTTAGCGTCGCAAGGAAATGATCCTTCGCCGCGCTCGAAGATCGCACGCTCTTGTAGAGGCGCGCGTTTTGAATTCCGATGGTCGACTGCAGCGCCACACTGGAGAGAATTCTCTCGCTCCTTTCGCTGAACATGGACGGCTGGCGGTGCGCGAACACCATGGCACCCGACAACTCGCCGGACATCGTCAGCACTGGAATGGCAAGATAACTGCGGAGCGGCACCGCTTCATCCAGCGGCACCGGCACGCGACTCCCTTTTTCCAAATCATCGATGCGCAGAATATCCGGAGACCGTGAGGTGCTTCCCAGCAAACGGTCCAATGGGAAGCTCACATCTTTGCGCAGCGAACCGGCGAGCGGTCCCGCCCAGTGCTGCTGCGCGGATGGCTGTGCTCCGTCCGCGCCCTCCTGTTCCTCATAGACAAAGATCCCCAATTCCGCCCCGCTGATCTCCGTCGTGGCATTGATGATCGCCTCCAGCAACTCGTGCAGTTCCAGTTTCGCCGCCAGCACGTGGCCCACACGGTAAACGGTGTCCAGTTCATCATAGAGCGCCACCACCCCGCGGTTGGTCTCACTCAATTCTTCATTCACTCTGGTGAGCTCCTTCCCTTTCACATTCACCTCCTGGAGCATAAAAAGGACCTCATTGTTCTGGTCGGCCAGATCCCCCAGCGGACTCGCTTTGCCCGGCCCCAGGATGCTGTCCGCGATCGTCTGCACTTCGGCGGGGGAAAAGGGCTTTTTCCTGGGCACGATTTTCGACAAATGCACCGTGGTGCCCCTGGGCCCCGTCTCCACCGTTACGTTGTCCATCAGCCGGTAAGCTCCCGCGATACCCATGCCCATTCCCGTTTGAGACTTGTAATGCCCCGACATGATTTCCTCTAAATTCGGGATACCGGGCCCTTCATCGCGAATGACGCACACCATCCGCTGGATTTCGCTTTTCGCCGTCGCTTCCAGAAAGAATTCAGCCGATGCCCCCTTCGCATAACGAAACGCGTTGCGGGCAATCTCCGAAACTGCGGTCGCCACGCGGATCTGGTCCTGACGCACAAACTCTAATTTCTCCGCCACCATCCGTGCCCGGTTCCGGCACAGCACCACGTCCGGGTCCTGTTTCAGCATCATCCGGAAGAGCCGGACGCCGGACGCAGGCGCAGCACTCATACAGTCAATTGGCGGATGACCACCACCGTGGCGTCGTCGTGCCCGCGGCGAAAATCGCGGTATATTATCCCCGCGATGAGCGCCGGATGACGCCGCACCAGCCCGGGATAATCGTCCAGGTTCCACTGGGAGGCAATCCCGTCGGAATGCATCACGAGCAGCGCGCTTTCCTCCCATGGATGGCTGAATTCCTGCACTTTTCGCACGGCGGCCCCGAGCGTGCCGTTGTCGCCTGCCACTGTTTTGCTCCCGTTAGCGCGAAAAAGCCGCATTAACACATTTCCTACCCCGGCCGTCCGCATTTGACCCCTCGCATGCTGAATTTCCGCCATACTGGCCGCCGCGCCGCGCGTCTTCACGAGCGCCTCGTGCATCCGCTGTAAAAGGTCCCCGGGGCTTGCCCGCTCATGCCGCCGGAAAATGGTCACCGCTTCCCGTGAAGCCGCCTCAGCAAAAGGGCCGTGCCCAAGTCCGTCCACAACAACGGCGCGGAGCAACCCTGGTAACTCCTGCACATCCCATGAGTCCCCGCAAAGCTTCTCGCTCTTTATCGCCACGCTAACACCGCTGGCTTCGAATAGCGGCGTGGGCTGCGAAAGTTCTCTGGCCCCGGCATCCATCCGCACCCACACGACCGTGCCGCGTCCCGGCTGGCTGTGAATTTGAAACTGATCCGCCAGCCGCTGCACTGCACCGAGTCCGGTGCCCGCACTGCCGGCGGTGGAATAACCGTCGCGCAGACATGCGTTCACATTCGACATTCCCGGCCCCGTATCCAGCGCATGAATTTCCAGCGCGGGAGGACGGGAATCCTTTACCTCCCGCACCAGCACCTCACCACCTCCGCCATGCTTCACCAGGTTTGTTGCCAGTTCAGTGGCCACTATCGCCGCCGTCCCGGTGCGGGTATCGTCAGCCCCCAGCCGGTGCGCCGCCTCCTGCACATATCGCCGGACCTGCCCTGCATGACTTTCGTGGCTCACTTCCATACGATAGCTGGACATCATGCGTCTATTTCCACCGGGTGATCGTCACGTGCGTTCCTTTTCCCGGAGCCGACGAAAGCTCGAATTCATTCACCAGCCTCTTTGCTCCGCCAAGTCCCAGTCCCATCCCCCCGCCGGTCGTGTGACCGTCCCGCAGTGCCAGTTCGATATCCTCTATCCCCGGCCCCGTATCCACAAAATGCACCCGCAGCCCGCGACGGATCCCCTCCTGCAGCACTTCCAGCGTCACCTCTCCGCCGCCTCCATAGATCAACAAATTGCGCGCCAGTTCACTCGCCGCAGTCACCATCTTCGTTTGTTCCACGAGCGAAAACCTGATCTCCTGCGCCAGCTTCCGAACTGCCTGGCGGACGGCTACGATCTGCTGCTCCTCCCCCACGGGGATTTTCTCAGTCTTCGACAGCAGCGCCATAAGACAGATCCTCCTCTGTATCGATGTCAATAAACCTGCGGAGCAGCTCCATTCCACGCTCCACATCCAGCGCCGTATGCACTCCTGCGAGACTCAGGCCCAGTTCCACCAGGGTGATCGCCACCGCCGGCTGCATGCCCACCACCACCGACTCCGCCCCCAGCACCCGCGCCATGGAGGAGATGTTTCCCAGCATGCGCCCTATGAACGAATCCACAATCTCCAGCGCCGAGATGTCGATCAAGACGCCCTTGGCATGCGCTGTGGTTATCTTCGTCGTCAGGTCATCCTGCAATGTCATCGCCAGTTGGTCATGCATGTCCACCTGGATGGTCACCAGCAAAAATGGCCCCATCGAAAGGATCGGGATTCTGTCCATGGTTTAGTTAGGGTACACCCTCAAAAAGTTCAGTTCTGAGGAGGGGGCGCAGCGGTCGCCCTGTTCCTGCTTACCACGAAACCGCTTCGCTTCATCGCGGCTCTCAACGCCTCCGCCATCGTCGCCTTGGTAATCACACTCCCCAGATCGATCTGAAGATGGACCATCGTCTGAGCGATCTGCGGACGAATGCCGGAGATAATGCAGTCCGCCCCCATCAACCGCGCCGCCGCCACCGTTTTAAGAAGGTGCTGCGCCACCTGTGTATCCACCGTCGGTACTCCCGTGATATCGATGATCGCGATCTCGGATCGCGATTTCACAATTTCCTGCAACAGCGTCTCCATCACGATGCTTGTCCGGTTGCTGTCCAGGGTGCCGATGAGCGGTAGCGCCAGGATGCCCTCCCACAACTGCACCACCGGTGTGGAGAGTTCCAGCATATCCGCCTGTTGACCGCGGATTACAGCCTCCCGTGTTTCAAGGAACATCGACATCGTATGGAGGCCCAGCTTGTCAAGGAGAGCCGAAACCGTCAGCATATCGTCCGCCAGGGCCTCTGCATTCTCCCCGTGTCCTTTCTTCAAGGCCCTGAAAAGCGGCCCTTTCAATGAGAAGATAAAAGCCCCGGTCTCTGCCGGCGTAAATCCCTGCAGACCCCGCGTCCGGGAAAGATTGTCCAGCATATCCAGAACCGGCTTATAAGAGGCACTCTGCACATCCACGCTT
>DATAIE010000609.1:0-9290 GCA_036262875.1 Verrucomicrobiales bacterium | reverse complement strand
GCCGATGAGGGTGTCGTTGCCGCCGCCGCCAATGAGAATGTCATCGCCGCCACCGCCCGTGATGCTGTCATCCTTGCTGGTTCCCGTGACGTGGAGCCGCTCGAATTCAAAGAAAGTGCATACATCCACGGCATTGAACGGGGCCGTTGTTTTGTAGCGCCGGTAATTGGTAACGCCGCCCACGGCGTCGTCGTCCCCCTGGGAGTAGTCGAGGATGAGCAGATCGTCGCCCGGTCCCCCCTTTACGTAGTCCTGGCCCAGGCCCGGATTGAGCGTGTCGTTTCCTCCGTTAAGAAGGATGTAGTTATTCGTCCGTCCGCTCAGCGTGATATTATCGTCACCTGAGCCGGTTGCCACACGGAGCATTTGTTCGCAGTTACGCACCCACGACCCGTCGGAGAACTCCAAATTGGACGGCGCGAGATCACTCCAGACGATGGACGCCGTTTGGTTGGATAAATCGACCGCGAAGGTATCCAGCCCCGGTCCGCCATCGAGTTGGAAGAGCGGATTCGCCCCCAGACCGTAATAGTCGTTTCCGGAGTAACTCAGCGGAAAGTCATCGAGCAAGTCGTCGCCCGGGCCGCCCTCCAGCACGTCGTGACCGCCAACCGGCCCCGAAGCCGAAACGTCGAACGTGCCGGGAGCAGTGAGGGTGTCATTTCCATCGCCGCCGCGGAGGATGTCCGAGCCTTCATAACCGCCGAGGAAATCATTCCCGCCCTTCCCATCGAGGATGTCGTCGTATCCCTTCATCGAGTTGTAAATGATGTCATCCTTGCCGGCGCCGGTGATTTGCAGCCTTTCGACGTTAGGAAAGGAATAGGCGTCCACCGTGTAGACACTGCCGATGGAAACACGGGACATCGTCGTGCCGTTCGTCCGAATCCCCTGAGAGTCGGCGACGTCGGCGAGAGAAAAGTCGATGACCAGAGTGTCGATGCCTCCGCGGCCATCGATGCGATCCGGGCCCGTGTTGATCGGAGTGGATTGTCCACCCCCGCGGAGCGGCCAGAAGATGTTCGGGCCGTCGTCGCCGGTGAGATCATCATAATAGTTAGTGCCGACGATGTTTTCGAAGCCATGCACGGTCGATTCCCAAGCCGCATTGCCGACCTCGCCCGTGGCGAGATTTACGATCACACCATAGTCTTTGTAAGAAGTAAGAGATGTGTAGGCCCGGGCGGACGCATGTTCAAAACTCACGGTGTCGTTGCCCGGCCCGCCTTCCAGATGATCTCCTCCCATGCCCCAAAGGTTGTGATAGGCTCCGGTGTCAGTCAGCCATTTTGGGAACGGAATATTTTGCGGCGAAGGCAGCCCGGGATCCGGAGCCGCGGAATCCCGGCCTCCCCAGCCATCGACAAAATCATCGCCTTCACCGGCGTCGATGGTGTCATTGTCCGGCGAACCGTAGATGATATCGTTGCCCGGTCCGCCATAGATGATGTCATCGTCCGGCGGAGGGAGGCCCGGTTCGGTGGACACACCGGTGGCGCGCATGTCGATGAAATCGTCGCCGTCTCCGCCGTCCACCTTGTCCTGGTTGCCGTCGCCAAAGATGCGGTCATTGCCCGGCCCGCCGTTGATAATGTCGTCGAATTTGAACGGTTCGTTTGGGATTTGTTTCGGGGGAGGACCCCAGCCGCCGTGGAGTTCATCATTGCCGCCTCCGCCGTCGATGATGTCGTGGCCGTCATGGCCGTCGATGTAATTGTCAGAATTGTCGCCGGTGAGAATGTCGTCGAAGAGAGAGCCGATGATGGCCTCAATGCTGTCCAGGTGGTCGCCTTCGGCGTCGCCGCCGGTGCATACGCCAGTGAGCAGATTCACGTTCACGCCGGCAGGAGAGAACTGATAAGTGGTGACATCGTAGCCCGGCCCTCCGCGAATCTGATCCGCGCCGGAACCGCCTTCGAGCCCGTCGTCGCCCTCCCGGCCTTCCAGAATGTCGTCGCCTTCGAGGCCGAAGAAGCTGTCCGTTCCAGCAGTGCCGCGAAGCGTGTCGTTCAATGGCGAACCCTCGATTTTCTCGATGGAAATGAAAGTGTCGCCGGCTGCATCGTTGGTGGCCTCGCCGGTAAGGAGGTCGATCAGAACACTCTTTGTGGAATCGCGATACGAGACGAGGTCATCATCGGGACCGCCGTCAAGGACATCAGCACCGGGGCCGCCCATGAGGATGTCAGGACCCGAGCCCCCAAGGAGAGTGTCGTTGCCGGCGCGACCAGTCAGAATGTCGTGGTCGTCCCCTCCGTCCAGCGTGTCATCTCCACCGCCGCCGGTGAGTTCATCGAGGCCCTCGCCGCCAGTTAGGTCGGCCGGTGTTACGACCTCCGGTGCCAGAATGATCGTGTCGCTTTCCTTGCCACCCTGAGCAGAGATGTGTCCTGTAATGGGACCGTAATTCAGCGGGCCGAAATTGGCGCTGGAACTCTCCCCCGCTCTATAAGTGACGCTGATCTCCTCACTGCCCAGTATCCCGGCGTGGTGAGTTACGTTGAAGGTCTCGGCTACGTCTTCCAGATTCCCCACCTGTCGCATCGGCGCCTCGGGACCGATGTGCAAAAGTTCGTTGCCCAGTCGCGGACGGGCCAGCACCGGTTTTGGATCGTCAGCACATGAGAAGGAAAAATCCACCACGCTTCCGACGGGGAATTTGTATTCGAAGGTCTTCTCGATGGGGTCGATGCCAATCTCGGCGTAGGCGCGGAGCGCGAAATCCACCGCGCCGTCGGCCTGGAATACGCAGAGTGGATGGATGCCAAACTCGTCGATGAATTCATCAAGGTGCACGCGGCCGTCGTGGTCAGGGTCGGCCAGCCCGGCGTGGATGTTGGCGTAGAGGCCGCCGCCCGCGCCGACCTCACCAAGAACCACATTTATTGCGAGACTGGCTTTGAAGTCGGCGTTTAGCTCCGCCATCGCGATCGGCTGATTCTGTGCATTGACCGGCACCTTGACGTAAAAGCCGTAGAAAATTGTCTCCGGGTCGCCGCCGTTCGCAAACTGCACCAGACCGCTGGTGTCGAATCCGCAGTCCAGGTCTACGCGCACTTTCGCCATGCCCTGAAACCGGAACCCCAGCGGATTCGCAAAGGGGACAAATTCATCGAGCTCCGCCGGCCCGAAGGTCTGCGTGGAGTTATCCATCGTGAAGAGGTCCACGTTTTTCCCCAGCAGGAGTCCGAAGGCGGTCTCCGGCTTGTCGAGAATGGGAAACTGCAGGCCCTGCCCGAATCCGGAGGTTCCCGGGATGTCTTTGGGAAAACCATTAATGGAAGTGAGAAACTCCTGCGCGAGGGGCTGCTGGAGGGCGGCGGCCACCGCCGTGCGGATCTTGTTGGGGGTGATGCCGGCGATGTTGAAATTCGACGTGCGCGGGTCGGCGGAGCCGAGGTTGAAGTCGCCAAGATCTATTTTCAACCCGGCGGCCGGGTTGGCCGGGATGGACTGGCTGATCTGAATGATTTTTGACAGGACGTCAAAGCGGTCCGCCTGATCCTGTGTGATGCTTCCGTTCGCGACGCCTATCTGGAGAAGGGAAGAGGGAACGCCCGGAGCAATATCATGCAGGCTGGACAGCAAAGGGATGGGGTCCTTTACCGCTTTGATGACCGGCTGTATCGGTCCCGAAACCTCCCGCACTTCATCGAGGATGGGCTTGGCGAATTTTGTCAGGAACGAACCGAGATCGAGCGTGATATTCCGAAAGGCCACCGTGGGCACGCTTCCGAACGTTTCGTTAAAATCGTTAGGCGTGACGGTGGCGGTACTGAAGGACCACGCGAAGTTCAAATCCGCCGAGATGGCGGGGAATCGCGCCGAGCCAAGATCGCTGGCAAGGTTGAGATTGATGGCCGCGCTGCCGCTTAGCGTCGCGTTCAGCAGGTCTCCGGACAGTTCGGAAATCCTCAGCCGGTTGTCCGCACCACTGGGGTCCAGCAGATCGATGGTGAACGTGCCGGCAAACTGCGTTGGCGGCACGCTGTCTCCGTCCGTGCCGGATTCGTCAGTAAGGTGGAAACGTATTTTCGAAAGATTTGCCGTCGCATTGAGGCCAGGCAGCGTGGTGGTAAAGCCGAGGGTGAGGGCGGATGCGTTGTTAGCGGTATTGAGATAAAAGCCCGACGAGTCCACGCCCACGCTGAAGTTCAGGGTGTAATTGAAAACGGTGCTGGCGTTTCCGTCGGATTCCAGGCCCAGTCCAGGCAACCCGAGCCCGCCATCCAGACCGGAGGTTAGTGCGGGGAAGGTTTTACTGCTGTTGATGAAAAGCTTGAGATCCGTGGCGTTGGAGGCATCGACGTTCACCCCGGACGATGGACCGAAGGAGATGCCTGCTGTGGTCAGCGCGGAGCGGACCGCATTTTCCACCTGCGTCTCCGTATAGGTGGCCGAGCCGGTGAGCGTGTTCAGCGCACCGGCCAGTGCCGTTTTCAGGCCTGCGAGGTAGTTCAACTGCGGGACCTGCTGCTGGGCCAGCGGCAGGAGCGTGCTGCCGAGCAGCGGCAGGGAATCGCCGAAAACCTCCGCCACCAGTTTGGCTTGCAACGAGTCCAGTTCCTGTTCCAGACCCGCACGGAGCGCATTCACTTCCGCCTGTGTTACCAGCCCGCCCTCGCCTTGTATAACAGCGCGCTGACTTCCCGAATCAGCCGTGAGCGGACCGAGCCGGCGGGAAACGCCCGCAAGCGGGAAACCGGGTGACGGTGCCCTGTCGATCGGGGAAGAAAAGTCCGGGGGAGTGCCAGTAGGCTGGCCGTCAAACGATGGAAGCCACGCTCTCCCGTGCCAAAGCGGCGGCACCTCTGCAAAGGGAACCGTAACCGAAGAAGCGCCTGCGCGAGCCGCCTCCGGCCTCTGCGACAGTCCGGGGGAGGATACGCCGGTGGCCTGTCGCGGCTGGATTTCCCGTCGCAGTGTGGCATCTGCGACGATTTTCGGCTCCCCGGCAATCGGAGCCTGGGCGGGAGAGTTGCTCCGCTGGAGGTGCCAAATCACCGCGCCGGAAGTGAAGATCAGCAATGCGTGGATTAGTAACCGGTCTCTGGAGACAGCGAGGGACCGGCGGCGGGAATGATTGCTGTTCATGGCGGAAAGGCGCTTAAAACTCAGGGGGGGTGCAATCGGCAAAATGCCTTATTTACCAACCCGTGCCATACGGCAATTCCCGTAGCAGGCAACCGGAGCGCTTTGTCCATATTTATAAACCGGGAGAGCGGCATCTTCGAATAGTTTTGCGCGACCGCAGAGGAGGCCGTTCACTTTCTGCCGCGCACTTGCGTGGACAGTCCTGATGACAGGATGAAACGGGATCCATATGAATATTTGAACTCCACTCCCTCACGGGAGTTCCTCCGCTTTTATGCGGAAAAACTGCTTCATGTGTAGCAGGGGACGACCGGAGCATTGAAAATGAACCGCATGCGTCCGCGATTGAGGGCGGTAGTGGTGACGGGATTGATGGACCATCCGCCGGTGCCGGTCCGGATGCTGAGCGAGGACCAGTTCTGCATGTCCGTGGAGTTCTGCATGGTTAGTCTCAGTTTGCTGTCGCAGGTGGTGAGCGGACGCGGGTCCACTTGCACGGGTGTTTACACGGTTCAGAAAGGTCACGGCTGCCATTCCCGCTCTTTCATGAACATGCGCTGCGGCCAGGCGCTGTCCTCTTCCCGGACTTCCCCCGGCCCCTCACACGAGGGTGCCCGGCGAGGCACAGGTTGCTGACAGCCCACTGATTGAGTCAGGCCTGTGCCGCTGTTCGCCTTGAGGGCGGAAAGAGCAGCGCCGGGCCGCGGCGCTCAGTTGGTGTGAGGGCATCATCGCACCACCCTGGAATTCCGGTATTGGACCACCGCCGGATGCCGGGTTTGAGAGATGCCCCGGGAACATCCGGCTTAAGTCGCAGAAAACGGCGTCAACTCCGGTCTTGGGCGGAGAGTCCGCCCTGCGCAGCCCGTGTGCGGTTTGTCATTTTGTGGACTCCCACGCCGGCACGCGCACGGTGAACGTCGTGCCGGAACCGGGGCTGGATTTCACACTGATGCTTCCGTTGTTGAGGTCCACGCAGCGTTTGATGATAACGAGGCCGAGGCCTGTGCCGGGGATTTCGCCAACATTGCTGCCGCGCTGGAAGGCTTCAAAGAGTTTGGGCAGGTCGGACTCCGGAATGCCGATTCCGCTGTCTTTGACGGTAAAGACGACATCGCGTCCTTCTCGCCGGGCGGAAAAATAAACGGGGGTGCCGGCGGGAGAATACTTCACACCGTTGCTCAGGAGATTGGAGAGGATGTGGCGCAGCAGAGCTTCGTCGGCGATGGCCCCCGACAGATCGTTTTCCGCGGTCCACCCAATGGGACATTTGCGGTTCGTTGCCGACAAGGATTCGTCGGCAAGCTTGCGGGCGAGACCGTCGAGATCAAGCGGCACGGGACGATAGGCGAGCTTGCCTGCGTCCACGCGGCCCAGCACCAGCACCTGCTCCATGAGGCCGGCCATATTGCGCGTAGCCGCGTGGATGTCGTCGAAGAGCTGTGCCTTTTCCGCCGGCGGCAGGCGGTTTTCGTAGTGGCGCAGCAGTTCCACGGCGCTCATGGTAATTCCCAGCGGGGTGCGGAATTCATGGCTCACCGTGGTGACAAAGCGGCTCTTGAGCGCGCTCACTTCGCGCTCAGCGGCGAGTTCCCGCTCGCGCTGCGCGGCGACCTCCGTGGCTGTGACGAACTCGCCGGTAAGCCGGCCCTGACGCCGCAGCACGAGTGCGCCCAGCACGGCGGCGAGCCCCACGGGCAGGATGCCGATGAGCACCGGTGACCAGGCAGCGAATCGTGACGGCTCCGCGGTGCCGACGGGATCTGTGGCCGCGGGCAGCGGCCAGTCGAGATGCAGCGCGGCCAGTTCGTTGCGCAGGCGCTTCATATCCACCGTGAGCATGCGGCCTTCATACCCTGCGGCAAATAGGGTGCCGCCGTCGGCGGAAAAGCGCAATCCGGTGACGAGATTGAGTTCCGTGAGATTCAACTCCGCGAGCACCTCTCCGGCGGCGGTCGTGATCTCCACCAGGCTCGAACCGCGTGCCCATGCGAGCAGGGAGCCGTCCCCCGTGAAGGCACCGTTGCCGCTCCACGCCAGCAGCGCGCTGCGGCTGCGCTCCCAAACGACTTTCCAGTCCGCCGTGGACCAGACCCGTCCCATGTCCACGCCCACGGTAAACAGGTAGCGTCCGTCGCTGGAGAAAGCAGAGGGGCCGCCCCCGCCGGGGAGGCGGCGGGCAATCTTTCCCGTCTGCGCGTCCCAAATGACGACACCGCCGCGGTCCACATAGCGCCCGGCCACGACCCACTTCCCGTCCGGGCTGATGACCATGGTGCCGGCACCCGTGGGAGAACCCGGGCCGGGGATGTTCACATGACTGGCGTAGGCCGGCTCAAGGTTCACCGGCTTGTCAGGGGCAGCGGTGTCCAGTACCAGCAGGGCCTTGCCGGTGCCGGAAACAGCCACAAAACGACCGTCCGCGGAAAAGCTCGCCTGGGTGGCTCTGAAGCCCTGCGGCAGTGTGAACGTGGATTCTATCCTGTCCAGCGTCACAGCATCCGTGAGGCCATCCACGGGCAGCGGGTGAACTTGCAGCACGTTGCCGGAGAGCGTCCAGAACTGCGCATGGCCAGGGCGGAAACCCGCAGCCACTTTCGTGGGCTTCGTTACAAAGACGGCCCCTCCACGCTGCAAATCCAGTATTTCATAGCCGAAGCCGGGCACCCATGCCGGAGCGGTCCACACTGCGAAACGTCCGTCCGCCGAAAGATCCTGCTGCCACATGCTGGCCCGTTCCTTTGCCGCTCCCTGAAAGGACTTCGCCGCTGTGGGGGCTACAATGCGCCACGTGCTCACGCTGCGTCCGGGCTGACCCGCTCCCAGCCTGGTGCCATCGCGGGAGATGAGGATGGCCCACATGCCGGCGACCTCGCTGACGAGACGCGCAGAACTCAAATCCCACAGACGCGTGACGCCATCGGACCCTGAAGTCATGAGTGTGGCTCCATCCGGGCTGAAATTCTGATTCCAGGGCGACAGGGCCGTGCCCCCCATCTGCACCAGGCGACCGGACTTTGGCTCCCAGACGAAGAGCGTAAAGTTGTCGCAATTAAAGGAAAGGCGCTCACCCTGGCGATCCCAGGTCACTGTTTCCACCAGAGACGGTCCGGTCACGCTGCGCACGATTGTACCCGTGGCCGCGTCAATGATGTGAATGTTAGACCCTTCAGAGGCCGCGAGCATATCCCCGCGCGGACTCACCCGGATGAAGTTGGCGCCGCCGCCGGTATAACGCAGCTTTTCGGGCACCGACGGTATCTTTTGCACCGCGCCTTTTTCAAGATCATAGAGAAACTGAGTGCCTTCGCTCCCGTGCATGCAAAGCCCCATGAGCCGGTCATCTGCGGTGAAGGTCGGCGGCCATGAGTAGCGCGCGGTGACGGGATCGCGTCCGATGAGGTGCCGCAACACGCCGGTTTCCGTCTCCCAGACCGCAAGGGCTCCGCCATTGTAGCGGATGATGACGTATTTGCCCGTCGCGGAGAATATGAAGTCGCCTGCGTTTGCATTCGCTGGAAAGATCAACGGCATGGGAAAATCCCGCACATGGGAGTTGTCCTCCAGGCGATACATGGAAAGCACCTGAGGCTGATACCGCGCGACGTAGTATTTGAGATCGGGGTGGAACTGAAAACCGTAGGAGTTTGGTTTGGCGATCCACTCGCGCTCCATCTCCAGATCACGCTGCGAGAGCGCGGCGATGGCTTCATTGCGCAGTTCCAGTGAGGGGCGAATGGCCGCCGCCGTGCGCACCGCCTTCAAAGCAGCCTCGCGATGCCCGGCCCGGGTGCTCAAGATTTCCGCCCGCGCCTGTGCCAGCGAAGCTCTCCACACCTTCTCCGTCTCCTCCGCCTCCGCCTTCTCTGCACGGATTTGGCTTTGCCGCGCCCTGGAAATCATGAAAGCCAGCACGCCGCCCAGCAGCACCACTACTGCGAGAATGACCGCGATGGCGTGATTCGCCCGCAGCATGCTGCGCCGCACAAATTCACGGCGTGCAGCGAGATTTTCCGCAGACAACCCGGAGGGTTTTTCAGAGGGCGGCGTCTGCACGGCGGTAATATTTCCGAAAGGCTCGTTGTCCGCAGTTAAGCAGTTGCCGGTTCGGCACCGGCCATCATGGCGTCAGCCACCGCACCGTAGAGTGCCGTCCACGCCTCATTCACCTCCGGCGTAAAATCCTCTCTCAGCAT
>DATAIE010000608.1:0-14043 GCA_036262875.1 Verrucomicrobiales bacterium | reverse complement strand
AGCACCTGCACGATTTTCCCTTCCCTCTCCACGGGGGGGGCATCACTGATGGCAGAGTCGACCAGCATGGCAATACCGTCGCTCTCGCTCCTGCGTGCGTCAATGCTGCATGCCCGCGCAGTTTATCCGCCGTCCCTGCTCGCCGCCAACCTGCCGCGGGTCGAGACGCCAGCACCGCCTCGCGAACCCTGACTACTGTTCTGACTCTAACTGAAACCTGCCTCTTTTCTCGATCTTTCCGGTGTGGTGGCCCCGGCAGGAATCGAACCTGCATTTAAGGTTTAGGAAACCTCCGTTCTATCCATTGAACTACGGGGCCTGTTGATTTCCAATCAGTTACCCTGATTGCCTGTTTGGAAAACGATTCCGTTACAACAGAAGTTACAACGTGTCCGCTCCTTACCGCTTTATTCCGTAGACCGTAAGTCCGGGGGATTCCAGTGGATTGTTCAGTGTCCAGGGCCATTCCTTCGTTCCCTGCTTTTGGCGAGGGCACGGTCCTCACGCTGCTCGCCGTGGTCCTCGCGCTGTCCTGAATCGCCGTTCCCGCCCGGCTGAAGCTTCACGAAGAAGCCCGCCAGTGAGCGGTCATTCCCGGAAGATGGCGTGACGCTTCATTTTCCGCCCGCATTTCCCGCGGGGTGTGCTATAGCGCGCGCCTTGCCATGAACGAGGCCATTCTGAAAACTTTCGCCCCCCATATTTCCAAAGCCGCTGTGCTCATCGAGGCGCTGCCGTATTTGCAGCGGTTTCGCGGGCAGACCTTTCTCATCAAGTTCGGGGGAAGCGCCATGGACGATCCGGAACTGGTGCAGGGATTGCTGCGGGATATCGTCTTCATGGAGGTGGCGGGGATCAACCCGGTGGTGGTGCACGGCGGCGGCAAAGCCATCAGCAAGGCGATGACGGAAGCCGGGCTGGAGGCCAAGTTCGTGGGCGGACTGCGGGTGACGGATGAGAAGACCATCGGGATTGTCGAGAGGGTGCTCTTTGATGTGGTGAACCGCGATCTGGTGGAAACGATCAACCGATTCGGCGGCCGGGCCGTGGGATTGCACGGGAAGAGCGTCTTCAGGGGACGACGCAATGCCCCGGTGAAAGGCGAGGACGGCCAGCCCGTGGACCTCGGGTTTGTAGGGACAGTGCACGATTTCGAACCCGCAGAAGTGCTCGCCGCCATTCAGCGGGAGTGCGTGCCCGTCATCTCTCCCGTGGCCTGCGAAGAGAGCACCGGAATGGCTCTCAATGTGAATGCAGACATTGCGGCGGCATCACTCGCAGGAAAACTCAAGGCCGCGAAGTTCGTCTACATCTCCGATGTGCTCGGCGTCATGCGCGATCCCTCGGACGTTTCCTCGCTGCTCCCCTCCCTGGATCGCGCTGCGGTGGAAAAGCTGGTGAATGAACGCGTCATCACCGGCGGGATGATCCCCAAGGTCCGCTCCGCGCTGTCCGCACTGGATGCCGGAGTGCAGAAAGTTCACATGATCGATGGGCGGATCCCGCATTCGCTGCTGCTCGAAATATTTACCGAAAGCGGTATCGGCACGGAAATTATCCCCTAAGTTCGCGGCCCCCGAAAATGAACGATCCCGTACCTGTCATCGCCAAAGCCCCGGTGGTTTCCACTCAGGAGCTGCTTACGAAATACACTGTACCCAACTATGGGAGACTGTCTCTCGCGCCGGTGCGCGGAGAAGGCTGCTGGCTCTACGATGAAAGCGGCCGCCAGTATCTCGACTTTGGCGGCGGCGTGGCGGTGTGTTCGCTGGGCCACTGCCCGCCCGTGATTCAGGCAGCGCTGAGGGCGCAGTCGGAGACGCTCATTCACTGCTCGAACTGGTATCAAATCCGGGGCCAGGGTGAACTCGGCCGCTTTCTGACCGAGACCGTCATGCAGCAGCCCGGGAAGTGCTTCTTTTGCAACAGTGGTGCGGAGGCGGTGGAGGGCATTCTCAAGCTGGCCCGGAAATTCGGTCACCTCGCGCCAAAAGCCGACGGCACGCCGCGCGCGGGCATCATCACGTTTCACAACAGTTTTCACGGACGCACGTTTGGAGGGATTTCCGCGACGGCGCAGGACAAGGTGAAACATGGATTCGAGCCTCTGCTGACGGGCTTCACTCACCTGCCGCTCAATGATATCGCCGCCCTGGAGGCCGCAGTGAATGAAGACACCGTCGCCATCCTGGTGGAACCGGTGCAGGGAGAGGGCGGCGTCCATATTGCGACGCCGGAATTTCTGCGCGCCTGCAAACGCCTGTGCCGGGAGCGCAATGCGCTGCTGATGTTCGACGAAGTGCAGAGCGGGCTCGGACGCACCGGCCACTGGCGCGGCTGGGCCCCGATTGCCCCGGAGATCGTGCCGGATGCGGTGAGCTGGGCAAAGGGGATCGCCGGAGGATTCCCCCTGGGAGCCGTGTGGATCAGCGAACGCCTGGTGACGCCTGGCGCGGACCTTTCCCTCTGCGATGTGCTGGGAGCCGGCAGCCATGGAAGTACCTTTGGCGGGAATCCCCTCGGATGCGCCGTGGCGCTGGCCGTGCTGGAGGAGATCAAATCGAAGGACATTTGCGGCAACTCCGCCCGGGCGGGACAGGCCCTGATGGACGCCATCAATGCCTGGAATCACCCGTTGCTCAATGGCGCGCGTGGCCTCGGTCTTTTCATCGGGCTCGACCTGAATACAGAGGCCCTCCGCCAGTGCGGCGCGTGGAATCCCGACCATGGCATCGCCAGCATCTGGCTGGTAAAGGAACTCATGGCCGCAGGGCTGCTCTCAATCGCAGCAGGTCCCGCGGTGGTCCGTCTCCTGCCTCCGCTGAATATCACCGGGGATGAGGCCAAAACGGCACTGAGCATTCTGCGCCGCGTGCTGGATGCAGCCAGCTCGAAGTAGGACTCAAGAAAGAAGCCTTGCGGCGACCGTTGAGAGGCGCGCCGCAAGGCTCTGATTTTTGAAAAGCTGACTCCGTTTTTCAGTACGGCAGTTCCCGCACGTAGATGTTCTTGAACCAGAGATTGTTTCCGTGGTTCTGGAGTTCGATTTGATCGGCGCGCGGGATGGGCGCACCCTGCTGCCAGAGGTTTTCGAGGATGCTGTTGTTCACTACCTTCTGGCCGTTCAGATAGATCGTCGCCCGGTCGCCGACCATGCGGATGAGGAACGTATTCCATTCACCGATGGGCTTGTCAGCCTTCACCAAAGGAAACCGGCCTTCGAGGCCCGGGCCTTTGTTGTTCCAAAGACCGCCGGAGCCTTTCTGAACACCGTTGCCCACTTCCTTCGGATTGGCCGGGTCCCAGATTTGCACCTGAGGCAAGCCGCGGACGTAAATGCCGCTGTCGGCGTTAGCAGGGATTTTCCAGTCCACATAGAAGTCGAAGTCGCCGTAGTTCTTCACCGTGCAGAGGCTGCGGCCCTTGCCGGTGTAGATCAGCTCTCCATCCTTCACGCTCCAACTGGCCCGCATGATATCATCGGCCTCCTTTTGGGCCGCCGTAATTGCCTCCGGTGTCATCTTCGCGCGACCCGCAGGGAACTCACCGGGTCCCTTGAGCAAACCTTTCCAATTGGTGAGGTCTTTACCATTGAACAGCGCGGTGAAACCGGCCGGGGCGGTGTTGTCAGGATTCCCCGTCAATACTGGTGCCGCCGGGGTGAAATTCTTCACCTTGAGGTTCCGGTAAGCGACGGGATCGCCATGTCCGCAAAAGGCGATCGTGCCCGAGGTGCGCTCCAGGCCGGGATGTTTCGCATCATGGATGGGCTTCTTCCCCGTGAGATACACATCCGTAATCGTCTCGCCGTTGAGGATGACTTTCACGTGATCGCCGATGCAGAGGATCTGCTCATGATTCCACTCGCCGGTGGGTTTCAGCCGGTTCACCTCCGACTGGGTGGAGGGCTGTACGCCGTAGACTGAGCCGTGAAACTGCCACGGGGCGATGGTCTTATACTTCTCGTGATGATCGTCGAGCACTTGAATCTCCATGCCCGTGTAGGCGGCGTCTCCGCTTCCGGCATAACGAATGCCGATGCCGTTGTTGGTGCCGGGGGACAGTTTGAATTCGAAGTCGAGCACGAAATCGCCGTACTCTTTTTCCGTCTGGAGAAAGCTCCCTTTCGGTGTGCAAACGATGGCTCCGTCCTGCACTTCGTACCCGGTGCCCTTCCAGCCGGCGAGGGTCTTGCCATCAAAGATGGGCGTCCATTCCGGTCCGCTTTCCAGCATCTTCAGGGTGGGGGCGGCGGCAGGAAGCGTGTCTGCAAAGGACAGGGTTGCGGTGCCGCACAGAACGGCAGCGACGGCGGAAACAGTGAGGGTTTTCATAGTTAATGGACAAATGCGGCGCGAGCGTAACGGGTCCGTCCGCGATGGCAAGAATGCGCCCGCTACGTGTTTCGATACTTTTCGCGGACGCGCAGGGGAACACGCAAAAACGGAGCGGGTCTGTCATCCATCCGTGAAAAAGATGCTGCCGATTCGCGGCGCCGCGCCAGCCTGTCGTTACCCAAACCGTTCGTCCATGTATCGCATCCTGTTCTTTTGTATGGCATTCGCATCGACGCAGCCTTTGTGTCAGGCTGAAACTACAGTCGTCCCTGGCAGATCAGTGGTCGCCACGCGGGGCGGAATGGTCGCCTCCAGCCAGCCGCTCGCCGCCGCAGCGGCGGTGAAAATTCTCGATGCAGGCGGGAATGCAGTGGATGCCGCCATCGCGGCCAATGCCTGTGTGGGAGTGATGGAGCCAACAGGAAATGGTGTCGGCGGCGATTCCTTCGTCCTTTTCTATGAAGCGAAGTCCGGACGCATCTATGGCCTCAACGCCAGCGGCTGGGCACCTGCCCGCCTAACGCCTGCGTTCCTCAAAGAGAAAGGCATCACCACCATGCCGGAGAAGGGCATCCATGCGGTGACCGTGCCTGGAGTGGTGGCCGGGTGGGCTGCATTGAGTGAGCGATTCGGCACGAAGCCGCTCAGCGAGGTCCTGCAGCCTGCAATCCGTTATGCGGAGGAGGGATTCCCCGTGATGGAAGTCACCGCGAGGCTTTGGCACGGCTCGGAAAAATGGCTGGGCACGATTCCCGAAGCCGCGAAGACCTGGCTCCCAGGCGGCCATACACCGGCGGCGGGGGAAGTCTTCCGCAACCCGGCGCTCGCCAAATCCCTGCGGCGCATCGCGGAACGGGGCCGCGCGGGATTCTACGAAGGCGAAACCGCCGCTGCCATTCTCGCGGCCTCGCAGGCGGAGGGTGGCATCATGAGCGCCGCAGACCTCTCGGAATTCCGCGCCGAGTGGGTGGAGCCCATTTCCATCGATTACCGCGGCTGGCGCGTGACCGAGATTCCGCCCAACACTCAGGGCATCGCCGCGCTCTCCATGCTCAACCTCATGGAGAATTTCCCGCTGAAAAATTCCGGACTGCATTCGCCGGACGCGCTGCACATCGCCATTGAAGCGAAGAAGCTGGCCTATGCAGACATGCTCGCATTCGTGGGCGATCCCCGTGCCGGAAGTGTGCCGGTAGAGGCCATGCTGGACAGGAAACACGCATCGGAGCGAGCGAAACTCATCGACATGGCGCATGCGTCGCCCAAAGCGGAACCATCCGTATTCCCCGGCCTCACCGATTCAAAAGGCCACGACACTATTTACCTGTGCACCGCCGACCGGGCGGGTAATGTCGTCTCTCTGATCCAGAGCAACTACATGGGATTCGGCTCCGGCGTGGTGCCGGCAGGGTGCGGATTCATGCTCCACAACCGCGGCGCGCTGTTCATCCTCGATCCCGGAAAACCGAACACCCTCGCCCCGCGCAAGCGTCCCCTGCACACCATCATTCCCGGAATGATGTCAAAGGACGGCACGGTGATCGGCTTTGGCATTATGGGCGGATGGAATCAGGCTCAGGCCCACGCGCAGTTTGTCAGCCATGTGGTGGACTTCGGATTGAACATCCAGCAGGCGTTCGAAGCCGGGCGTTTTACGAAGACGACATTCGATGGACGCGACGTGATGCTGGAAGCCTCCATTCCGGAAACGACCCGCACTGCCTTGACCGCACGCGGCCACGAAATCACCGTCGTGCCCCCACGCTCCAGCACCTTTGGCTATGGCCAGGCGGTGATGACCACGCCCGCGGGTGTTCGGTTCGGAGCGAGTGACCCGCGGCATGATGGAGCGGCGATACCGCAGCCGTAAGGGCTTGCCTGAGGCCGGCGACGCCCCTAACATCGCGCATGCGTTTCCACGTCATCAGTGATTTGCATCAGGAATTTGGAGAAGTGGATGTCCCGCATGTGGCGTGCGACGCCGTCATTTGTGCTGGTGATGTGTCCATCAAACGCAGCGGCCTGAAATGGATTCTGCGCCGCTTCCCTGATGTACCGGTGGTCTACATTTGCGGGAACCACGAGTTTTACGGCGAGAACTATCCCAGCCTGATCAGCAAGCTGAGGGATGAGGCGCGCAACACGAACGTCCACGTTCTCGAGAATGAACATGTCATCCTCGGAGGGGTGCCGGTTTTCGGGTGCACGCTGTGGACCGATCTCGCCCTGCAGGGCCCGTGGCCCGAAGGAGCAGCCTTCGCGGGAGAAATCATGAATGACTACAAGAGAGTACGCAACTCCCTGCGCGGCTATAGGCGCTTGTCACCTGCGGACACCCGGAAGGCCCACTTCTCGTCTCTCGACGCCATGCGGCGCTTCTTCACCGCACACGATCCCCGCCACTCAATAGTGGTAACACACCACGCACCCTCTGCTCTGTCATTGCCAGAGGATCGGAGGGACAAATCGATCAGTTGCGCCTATGCCTCTCATCTCGACGCGTTCATTCTTGAACATCAACCGCAGGTGTGGGTACACGGCCACATTCATCACCATCAGGATTATCGAATCGGTTCCACGCGCATTCTGTCGAATCCCCGCGCCTATCCGGATTCTCCCAATCCCGGATTCATTCCGGATCTGGTGATAGAGGTTTCTCCACCTCTGTCGTGACAACCGGTCTGCGTGACCGCTGCCATGCATCCATGGTAAATACGATGAGCCCCGCCCAAATGAACACAAAGCCGGCCATCCGGAGCATCGTCACCGGCTCGCCGTAGATAACCGCTCCCACGATGAACTGGAGGCTCGGAGCGATAAACTGAAGGATTCCAACAATACTCAGCGGCAGCATGCGTGCCGCGGTCGCGAAGCCCAAAAGCGGAATGGCGGTGATGGCTCCCATCATCAGGAGCAAACTCCATTCCACCGCGCCGCTGGCCAGCCGTTCCGGAGGATTGAAGCACAGCCAGAGAAACGCGGCGGGAACGGCCACGATCGACTCCACCGTGAGACCAGCGAGAGAATCCAGGGAGGCCTTCTTCCGCAGCAGACCGTAAAAGGCGAAGGTGACGCAAAGCGCGAGAGCCACCCACGGGGGCTTGCCGGCATCGACCATTTGAATAGCGACGCCCGCGACGGCAAAGGTCAGAGCCAGCCACTGCCCCCGGCTCAGGCGCTCGCCCAGCAGCAGCGCTCCCATGGCTACGTTGGCGAGCGGTGTGAGGAAGTAGCCAAGGCTGGCCTCCGTGATCCGGCCGTGATGCGTCGCCCATACGAAGGTGAGCCAGTTACCCGCCAGGAGCGCCGCCGTGAGCACGTGAAGCCCGACCACCCGGGGCTTCATGAACATAGAATAGAGCAGTCTTCGAAGCTGCCCGCGCACGGCCATGACTCCCGCCACCACGGGCACCGTCAGCAACGCCCGGAGACAGATCACCTGCCCCGGCGAGAGCCAGCCCAGCGCTTTCCAATAGCCCGGCAGCAGTCCCCAAAGAGTAAACGCAGTGATTCCCGCGGCCATGCCGCGTGCGGTATCACTGCGGGGGGAAGTCATGTGCCGGGCGGAGAAAGAGGAATCACAGAGTTGCTCAGGACCGGCGGTTCCGTAGAGTTCTGCCCATCCCCGATGAGCAAGCTGCAAAAACTCCTGCTTCTGCTGCCAATCCTGACAGCGGACGGGTTGATCGCCCGGTCTTTGGTCGTGAACGGAAATCTGGATCGGCCGGAAAACGCCTCACTGTCGCAGTTTTGCGTGATGGGAATTCTCTTCGGCACGCTGTGCATTCTTTTCGCGGAGAGAATGGGGGAAGCGCACGGACGAATCGGCCATTCCACCGTTACTCCCACGCCGGCACCCGTGGTGGCCGCCTTTGGCTGGCTGCTGCTCGTTCTGCCGGCGGCGATTTGGATAGTGACCGGTTGATGCATCAAATATGAATCGCGTGCCCGTAGGCCACGCCGACCGCCTCGAAGACGGCTTCCGCGAGCGTGGGGTGCGCGTGGATGGTGGCCTCGATATCCTCCATGGTGGCCTCCATGCTGATGGCGAGGCCGAGTTCCGCGATCATCTCGGTGGCTTCCTGGCCGATGATGTGAGCACCGAGAATTTCGCCGTGCTGCTCGCCAAAGATGAGCTTCACAAAGCCATCGCTTTCGCCCACCGCCTGCGCCTTGCCACTGGCCTGGAAGGGGAAGACGCCCACTTTGTATTTGAGACCCTTTTCCTTCACGGCACGTTCCGTGAGGCCCACGCTGGCCACCTGAGGCTGACAGTAGGTGCAGCCGGGGAAAACCTCCACCTTCTTCGGCTTCTTGTCGGTGAACATGCCGTCGACAGCCTGATGGGCTTCATAAAAGGCCACGTGGGCGAGCCACGGAGGCCCGATGATGTCGCCGGCGGCGTAGACGTCCTTGATGCTGGTCTGATAGCGGGCATCCGTCACGATATAGCCGCGCTCACTAAGCTTTGGCTGCTGACCACCCGGAAGCACGGGGCTGACGCCAATGGCAACGAGGCATACCTCAGCGCTCAGAGTCTCCTGCACGCCGCCGGGTTTTTCCACACTCACTTCGACGCTGGTGCCGAGATCCTTTGTGCCGGTCACTTTGGTTCCCGTCAGGCAAGTGATGCCCTGCTTCTTGAGGCTCTTTTCGAGGGCCACACTCACATCCGTGTCTTCGACCGGAAGGATATTGGGCATCATTTCCACGACGGTTACCTTCGTGCCAAAGGCGGCGAAGAAGTAAGCGAACTCGATGCCAATGGCACCCGCGCCGATGATGATGATGTCCTTCGGCTGTTTCGGAAGAACCATGGCGTCCTTGCTGCCGATGACACTCGTGCCATTGAAGGGCAGGCCGGGCATGGGCCGGGTGGCGCAGCCGGTGGCGATGAGAATCTTTGAACCTTCGATGACACTCTTGTTTCCATCCTTGTCCGTGACCTCCACCTTGCCGCCGCCCTGGAGGGCTCCGTGGCCGCGAATGTAGTCCACCTTGTTCTTCTTAAAGAGAAATTCGATGCCTCCCGCCAGCCGGTCACTCACTTTGCGGCTGCGGCCGATGACTTTGCTCCAGTCATACGTGAGATTGTCGAAGGCGAACCCGAAGTCCGCCGCCCGGTGCTTCATCAGGTGATACAGCTCAGCGTTCCGCAGGAGAGACTTGGTGGGAATACAGCCCCAGTTGAGACAGGTGCCCCCGGCGCGATCCGATTCGACACAGGCGACTTTTTTTCCAAGCTGGGCGCCGCGAATGGCCCCGACGTAGCCCGCCGGTCCGCCGCCAATAACGATGAGGTCGTAGTTCATAAATAATGTGTCCGGGAAAAGAATCGCCGCCCCGGAAGCGTCTGATTCCGGAGGGCGGCTGTTCTACCAAAAGCCGGGCCGCACGGGGAATGCAAGAGAGCTTTGGGAGGGAGGGCAAGACAGACCGCAACGGGCAAATTGAAACTCCATTAAGGCGGAAGGCTCCCCGGGCCGGGATAGCTCCACAAGGAGCGGCGACGTTCCTGTCGCTCCCGGATCGCTTTGGAATGAACGATTCCCGGTTCGGGAGGCGTAGAGGGATACAGAAACATGTTCTCTTTTTCCAAACGCAGTCTGCGACCGGTTCTTTGTCTGTGGGGCGGCCTGGCCACCAGTGCCGTTGCCGCCGCGGCGGAGTTTACGCCGGAGCAGATCCAGTTTTTTGAGAATAAGGTGCGTCCCGTCCTGGCCGGTAGCTGCACAAAGTGCCACGGAGGAGAAAAGCAGCAGCGGGGACTGAGGCTGGATTCGCGGGCGGCCGTCATCAAAGGCGCCGAAGACGGGCCGGTGGTGGAGCCCGGAAAACCGGACGCCAGCAGATTGATCAAGGCGATCCGCCATGAAGCGGGCGTGGAGGCCATGCCGCACAAAGCGGAGAAACTGCCGGACGAGTCCATCGCGGCACTCACCCAATGGGTGGCGATGGGCGTGCCGTGGCCTCAGGAAAGCGCGCCGCCTCCTGAGAAGTGGCGAACGCACTGGGCGTTCCAGCCGGTGAAGCCGCCCGTCATTCCGGACGCCGCCTCTCTTCCACAATCGTTCACTGCGTGGCTCGCAGAGCCGATGGACCGGATCATCCTCAAGAAGCTAACCGAAGCCGGCCTCACTCCCTCCGGGCCGGCGGAGCGGGAGGTTTTGATCCGGCGCGCTTATATCATCCTGCTGGGCTATCCACCCACCTTCGAGCAGGTGCAGGCGTTTGTGAAGGATACCGCGCCGGACACCCTGCCAAAACTCGTGGATTCCCTTCTCGCCTCGCCTCACTTTGGTGAACGCTGGGCGCGGCACTGGATGGATACGGCGCGCTATGCGGATACCAAAGGCTATGTTTTCCAGGAGGAAAGGCGGTATGCCTACGCCTACACCTATCGCGACTGGCTGATCCGCGCCTTCAACAGCGACCTGCCCTACGACCAATTCCTAACAAAACAAATCGCGGCGGACAAATCGACAGACTGGAAAAAAGATCCCGCCGACCTAGCCGCGATGGGCTTCCTCACGCTGGGCCGCCGGTTTTTGAACAATCAGGCGGATATCATCGATGACCGCCTCGATGTGGTTTTCCGGGGCACGCAGGCAATGACGGTGGGGTGCGCCCGCTGCCATGATCACAAGTTCGATCCCATTCCCACGGCGGACTACTACGCTCTCTACGGTGTTTTCTCAAACAGCCATGAGCCGGACAACAAGCCGGAAATCGGAAAAGCCGAGCCGTCGCCCGCGCTTGAGAACTATAACAAAGGAGTGGCCGAACGGGAGGAGAAGGTCGAAGCCTACCGCAAGGCGCGGCGGGACGAAGCCTTGAAGCCCGACCTCCGGGAAAAATACCGGACCGCTGCGGCAGAGGCCGGAGACCGCAAAGACAAGGCGCTGCGCGAATTCGTGCGCGACAAGGGATTGAACACGGTCGTGCTGACGCGCTGGATCGAATGGCGCAACGGTCCCGGGAAAAACGACGCGGCGGATCCTGCAAAGACACCCCCTGCTCTTCAGGAGTTGAAACCCGCGGACCTCGAACCGGGATTCAACCGAAAGGACCGCGAGGCGCTGAACCAGTTGAAGAGCGAAGTGGAGAAGTTCAAAGCCACCAACCCCGCCGCACCGCCGCGGGCGATGGTGATGTTCGACAATAACAACTTTAATGAGCCGGCGATTTTTGTGCGGGGCAATCCCGGACGGCCAGGACCGAAAGTGGAGCGGCACTTTCTCTCGGCTCTCTCTCCAGACAAACCCAGGCCCCTCACTGACGGCAGCGGACGGCTGCAACTGGCGCAGTCGATTGCCGCCCGGGAAAACCCCCTGACGGCGCGCGTCTTCGTCAATCGCGTGTGGACCGCCCTGTGCGGTGAACCCCTCGTGGATACGCCCGCGGACTTCGGCGTGCGCACCGCTCCTCCCGTCAACCAGGCCCTCCTGGACTATCTCGCGGACGCCTTCATGAGGGATGGCTGGAGCGTCAAAAAACTGATGCGCCGCATCGTGCTCAGCGCTGCGTGGCAGCAGAGCAGCGCGAACCGTGCCGACATGGCGGCGAAAGATCCCTTCAACGCGCTCCTCTGGCGTCAAAACCGCCAGCGGCTTGATTTCGAAGCGCTGCGGGACTGTCTGCTGCAGGTGTCCGGGGGCATCGACCTGACGATGTTTGGCAAGCCGGTGGATATTCTCACAGAGCCCTACAGTGGACGCCGCACCGTGTATGGTTTCATCGACCGCCAAAACCTGCCGGGGCTTTTCCGCACGTTCGATTTCGCCAGCCCTGACAATTCCAATCCACGGCGCTACGAAACCACCGTGCCGCAGCAGGCGCTGTATATGATGAACAGTCCGTTTGTGCTGGCGCAAACGCGCCGGCTCACCGGCGAACTGGACGCAAAGAAAGACACCGATCCGAAATCCCGCATCACGCAACTCTACCGCCGCATTCTTCAAAGGGAGCCCTCCGCCGCGGAAGTGGAATCCAGTCTGCGCGCAGTGAAAGCGCTGCAGGCCGAGCCGCGCCAAACCGGCACACGCTGGCAAAACGGATACGGTCAGTACGAGGAAACGGCGAAAGCCGTGAAGTTCACGCCCTTCCCTTGGTACGGGAAAGACTCCTGGCGCGGCTCCGAACAAATGCCGGACCCTCAACTGTCCTACACTTCCCTGACCGCCGGCGGCGGGCATCCCGGGAACGATGCCGCGCACGCCGCCATCCGCCGCTGGAATGTGCCGGAGGCCGGCGTGATGCACATCACAGACGAGGTATCGCTGCCGTCGAAGGACAGCCGGGGTATCCGCGCCCTCATCGTCCACAGCCGCAAGGGAGTGCTGTGGAAAGCAGACATTCCGCCCGGCGGCAAAGCTGCCTCCGCGCCCGGCACCTTCGCCGTGGAGCCCGGTGACACCGTCGACTTCATCGTCGATAACGGAGGCGATCCCAACAGCGACAGCTTCAACTGGGCACCCGTCATCCACGACGCGATGTCCGGCCTTGCCATCGCCAGCGCGGCCAGGGATTTCGGCGGTCCCGGGACCTCCGCATGGGAGGCCTATGCACAGGTTCTCCTGTGCACGAACGAATTTCTGTTCGTGGATTGATCAAATACCGCCGGCCGGAGGGGGCGGCCCGCAAAACCTTATTTTAGGCCGGGAAATTCTGTAAGGCATATTCGTTGCCTGTTTTGCAATTTTATATTTTATTTCATGAATGCGCACCTTCGTGCCCGCAAAACCATTCATTCTGCGCAATCAGACGTTTCATCCGTCCTTCTCCAAACCCTGTATCATGAAACTCTTCCTCCATTCCAAAAGCCTCGGAGTCCTTTTGATCCTTGCCGGATGCACCAGCGCCTCCGCAAGCCTGGTGAATCTCTATACGTTCAACGGCAGCAATGCGAACGATTCGGTGGGCGGCGCGAACGGCACTGTGGTGGATCCGGGTGCGGTCACGGCCACTTATTTCACCTCCGGCAACCAGCGTTCTTTGGATCTGCGCGGGAACACAGGACAGGGTTCCAACAGCATCACAGAAGATGCCTTCGTCGATCTCCCGAATGGAATCATGACGACGGCAGCAACGACCGGCACCTCCGGCGCGCTAAGCATTTCCGTCTGGGTGACTGTGGATACGAACCGGAACTGGGCTGAAATTTATGCCTTTGGCACCAGCAACGGCGGGGAAAACACCGCGGGCGGAGGCAGTTCCTCTCCTTACTTGGCGTTGATCCCGAGCACGGGCGACAACCAGTCCCTCCGTTCAACCACCCACTCCGCCTCCGGAGTGGAACTGAGTGTTTCCACCGCCGCGGCCGCCAGCCTCAGCACGGGGGTGCAGCACCACCTGGTCACCGTTTATGACCAGTCGGGCGGCGTTCCTGGAACTATTTCCTTTTATCTGGATAACGCGCTGGTGGGTACCGGTCCGATTGCCGGCGGCCTCGATCTCAATACCTTCACGAACAACAACAACTGGCTGGGCCGCTCCATGTGGCCGGATCCGGTGTTCGACGGCCTGATCAATGAGGTGGGGATTTACAATACCGCGCTGACCGCCGGTGAAGTGAGTGGGATTTTCAATGCCGGGCCAGCGCCGATTCCGGAGCCTGGAAGCGCGGTGCTGGCTCTTGCCGGCCTGGCCGCCTGCCGCCGCCGGCGGCGCTGAAAAAAGAAGAAGCGTCTAACACGGTCGCGGGGCG